>CACZPW010000226.1 GCA_902783115.1 uncultured Ruminococcus sp.
CAGATATATGAGGCTCTTGATGGATGCCCCGTAACCATCCGTTTCCTGGATCCCCCGCTTCATGAGTTCGTACCGACGGATGACGCCGATATTGAAGCATTGGCAAAGGCACAGGGCAAGAGTGTTGACGATATTAAGGCTATTATAAACGGTCTCCATGAGGCTAACCCGATGATGGGACACCGCGGCTGCCGTCTTGACGTAACGTACCCCGAGATCGCAAAGATGCAGACAAAGGCTGTTATCCGTGCGGCTATCAACGTTTCAAAGGCACACCCCGAATGGAGCATCGTTCCCGAGATCATGATCCCGCTCGTATGCGAGGTTAAGGAATTAAAGTGCGTAAAGAAGGTAGTTGTTGAAACAGCTGACGCTGAGATCAAAGCAGCAGGCGTTGATCTGAAGTATGAGGTTGGTACAATGATCGAGATCCCGCGTGCCGCATTGACGGCTGACGAGATCGCTTCAGAGGCTGATTTCTTCTGCTTCGGTACAAACGACCTTACTCAGATGACCTTCGGCTTCTCAAGAGACGATGCGGGTAAGTTCCTCGACGCTTATTATGACTCAAAGATATTTGAGAACGATCCGTTTGCAAGACTTGATACAAACGGCGTAGGCAAGCTTATGGAAATGGCTATCAAGCTTGGCAAGCCCGTAAATCCGGAGCTTCACATAGGCATCTGCGGCGAGCATGGCGGCGACCCGACATCTGTTGAGTTCTGCCACAAGATCGGTCTTGATTATGTATCATGTTCACCGTTCAGAGTTCCTATCGCGCGTCTTGCAGCAGCACAGGCAAAGATCAACGAGAAATAACTGTTAAGCTTTTATGCGGCGGCGTTTTGCCGCCGCATAGTAAAAACTGCTGCGGATTTTGCGGCAGTTTTTGTTTTGCGGAATTTATTCCGCCGATATATAAGCATAGGGCATTTGACTATATGAAATAAGCGAGGCTGCAATATGAATACACCGTTATACAACAGGCTCAGTGAGTATGCCGCAAAAAACAGAATATCGTTTGCAATGCCCGGACACAAGGGAAATATTACCCCGTCGCTTGTGCGACTTGACGTAACGGAGCTTTACGATACCGCCGATCTTCACGCTGAAAGCGCGGCTGTAAAAGCGGCAAACAGCGAGCTTTCAAAGCTCTACGGAACCAAGAAAAGCTTTATTATGACATCCGGCTCCACAGGCGCGGTATTTGCGATGCTCTTATCCGCTCTGCGTCCCGGCGACACCTTGCTTGCGGGCGAGGACTGCCATATAAGCGTGATAAACGCGTGCATATTTGCGGGTGTGAGAATTGCAGTTATAAAAAAGGAGCTTGACGCCGCCTTTTTGGTACCAAAAAGAGTGTATGATATTGAAAAGTATTTTGATATGTACGAAAATATCCGCGCCGTTTTGGTAACGTCGCCGAACTATTACGGAATATGCGAGGATCTGCCGTCGATCTATGAGTCTTGTAAAAAACACGGCGCCCTCCTGCTTGTTGACAGCGCACACGGCGCACATTTCGCGGCAGGTCAGGGACTTCCCGAGCCTGCGGCAAGGCATGCCGACCTTGTCTGCAACAGCGCCCACAAAACGCTCAATGCGCTTACGGGCGCGGCATATCTCCACGTTTGCTCGGACATGGTAAGCTCCCAAAAGGTGCGGAGTGCGATAAATACGGTTGAAACCACGTCGCCGTCATACCCCATTGCGGCATCTGCGGATATTGCAAGGGAAGCGCTTTGCCGTGTAAACTGGGCGGAGTGTATAAAAAAGTGTACAGAGCTTGGCAAAAAACTAAAAGACCTCGGTCTTTCGGTGCTTGATAACGACGATCCCACACGCCTTGTAATAAATTTTGCAAACGCCGGTATTTCGGGCTTTTTCGTGCGTGACAGGCTTTTGGAGGAATACGGCATAGATGTTGAAATGGCGGATATTTCAAATATCGTTCTTATAGCCACGCCCTATAATATCGCTGCGGATTTTGGCGACTTTTACAATGCCGTTTCAAAAATAATAAAACCTATCGGAGCAAAAACGGAGCTTCCCCATATAGACGGCGCGCCGCATAACGGGCTTATTTCACCCAGGGAGGCATATTTTAAGGACGGCATTGATGTTGAGCTTGATAAGGCGGCCGGTCGCATAAGCAAGGCTACCGTCGCCGCATATCCGCCGGGCACGCCGGTTATCATTACGGGCGAGCGAATAAGGCGCGAACAAACAGAGCTTTTAAAAACGCTTCTCAAATACGGCGCAAAAATAAGCGGACTTAACGGTAACAGGATAGAAACGGTAAAGGAATAAAATGGACGGGATAACTATTTCGGGTACAGTTGAAGATATAATTTACTCCAATCCCGAGAACGGATATACGGTATGCGATATTTCCGAAACGGGCGGCAAGGTCGTTACCGCAACGGGGTATATGCCATATATCACCGAGGGTGAAAAAGTTGTGATGACGGGAAGCTGGACGTATCATCCCGATTACGGCGAGCAGTTTAAGGTGACGTTTTGCGAAAACATACTGCCGAGCGATAAGGATTCGATACTGACATATCTCTCATCGGGAGTTGTTACGGGAGTAAGGGCGGCGACGGCTAAAAAGCTTGTCGATCATTTTGGTACGGAAATATTTGACGTTATGCTAAACGACCCCGAGCGCCTTGCCGAAATAAAGGGCATAAGTAAGGACAGGGCGAGAACGATAGGCGCATCGTATACCGAGCTTCAGTCGATGCGCGGTATAGTTATGTTTTTGCAAAAATACCATGTAAGCTCAAATATGGCTGTCAAGGTACATAACGCCTTGGGCTCAAATGCCGTGGAAACGATAAAAAACAACCCGTATATTTTGGCGGACAGGGTCGACGGTATCTCCTTTAAGACCTCCGACACCATTGCATACAATATCGGTATTCCCAAAAACAGTATGACAAGGATACGGGCGGGCATAAAATACCTTATGAGTACGGCGGCGTATTCGGAGGGAAACACATATCTTCCCAAAAGCGTGCTTATTGAGCACGCCGCATATACCCTGACCGTGTCGGAGAACGAGATAGAAAACGCATTATCGGCGCTTGTGCTTGATAGGGAATTATACCTCGGCAGTGTAAATAACGAGGACGCATATTATCTTTATAATTTCTTTGAGGCCGAATACTATATCGCGCGCAGACTGTTCTCGATAGTGAACAGCGAGCAGAAATTCACAATGACGGCGGATCAGGCGGAGCGTGCAATATCGGGCTATGAAAAGCGCCGTAAAATAGAGCTTGCCGCCGAGCAGAAGGACGCCGTAATAAGCGCGCTGTCCTCAGGGTGTATGATACTTACGGGCGGACCCGGAACGGGAAAAACCACCGTAATTTGCGCCATACTTTCATTGTTTAAGGAATTAAAGCTGTCCGTTTCGCTTGCCGCGCCCACAGGCCGTGCCGCAAAACGTATGTCACAGGTCACGGGCTATGAGGCAAAAACCATACACAGACTTTTAGGCTCTCAGCAGGGGCAGGACGGAAGCTTCCGCGGCTTTGCGCATAACGAGGCGCACCCGTTATCGGCGGACGTTATAATAGTCGACGAGGTATCAATGATAGATATAAGCCTTATGTCGTCGTTTTTAAAAGCGGTAAAACACGGGGCAAGGCTTGTTTTTGCGGGCGACGCCGACCAGCTTCCGTCGGTAGGGCCGGGGAACGTGCTTCACGATATGATAACGAGCGAAATGATACCCGTCATAAAGCTCAATAAGATATTCAGACAGGCGGAGGAAAGCCTTATAATCGTCAACGCGCATAAGGTAAATCACGGCGAGCTTCCCGATATTTCAACACATTCAAGCGATTTCTTTTTCCTCCCGCGTTTTACGCATGAGCAGGCGGGCGATACGGTTATGAGCCTTTTTATGCACAGATTGCCGTCAAGCTACGGCGTTGATCCTCTGAGCGCAATTCAGGTTCTCTCACCGCAGAAAAAGGGGTATACGGGAACGGAAAATCTCAATAAGCTTTTGCAAAATGCCTTAAACCCCGCATCAGACGGGAAATGCGAGCATATTTACGGGAAAACGGTATTCCGTGAGGGCGATAAGGTGATGCAGACGCGCAATAACTACGATATGGAATACAGCGTAGAAGACGGCGAGCGGGGAATGGGGATATATAACGGGGATATGGGTATCATAGACTCCATAGACGCGGAAAACAAGGTAATGAAGATAATCTTTGACGAGGACAAGCAGGTCATGTACCCGTTTACCTATCTTGACGACCTTGATTTATCGTATGCAATAACGGTGCATAAGAGCCAGGGCAGCGAATTTCCCATGGTAATAATGCCCGTATGCGCATATACGCCCCAGCTTACGACCCGGAATCTGTTTTATACCGCCATCACCCGCGCAAGGGACAGGGTGATACTTGTAGGAAGCGAGAGAGTTATTTATAATATGGTGCATAATAACCGCCAGAACGACAGATACACAGGTCTTTGTCAAAGGCTTGCGATGATGAAGGAAATATCGGATCTCAAAAACGGAGGAGAATTTTTGATATGAAGGGTGCTGTTTTTGATGTTGACGGAACGCTTTTGTGTTCCATGGGCGTATGGTTTGACGCCGCGACGAGCTTCTTTAAAAGCAAAAATATTGAATTTGGCAGCGCCTTGACGGACAGCATCAAGGCTATGCCGCTTGAGGAATCCCTGCCGATGATCAAGGCAAAATACGGGCTTGATATGACCGTTGATAAAATTTTAAAGGAGCTTACGGATATTGTACGTATAGAATATAACAGGCATATCCCCGCAAAGGCGGGCGCCTGTGAGTATTTAAAAAAGCTCCGCAATGACGGCGTTAAGATCGCCGTTGCAACCTCGGGCTATCCCGAGCTTTGCGAGGGCGCATTCAGGCGCTTGGGTATATGGGAATATATAGACGCTTTCGCATTTTCTACGGAGGTCATGAAGAATAAATCACACCCCGACGTGTATCTGCTTGCGGCAAAACGGCTCGGCGCAGAGCCTTGCGACTGCGTTGTGTTTGAGGATATCCCGCAGGGGATATGCGGCGCAAAGAAGGGCGGCTTTTACACTGTTGCGGTCGCTGATGAATCAAATATCAAAGAGCGTGATGAATTAAAAGCGGCGGCGGATAAATTTATTGAAGATTTTACGGAGCTTATATAGGAAAAATATTTATATGCCTTACAGCGGTAATTACGGTCAGGAGTGACATTTTTTATGGATATAATAAACTTACACGGTATATGGAGATACGAAACGGACGAAAACGATACGGGTATGGCAGACGGGATATTCAAGCGTGAGCTTAAAAATTGCGGCTTTAAGGTGCCCGGATCTTCCTGTGACAGTAAAATAGGAAAAAAGGCGGTGCCGTTTTTGGAAATGACAAAGGAAACGGTGCGCTCGCTTGTTCCCAAATACAGCTACAAGGGCGTTTTATGGCTGCAAACGGATTTTGAATGTGAGGATCTTAGGGGCAAAAACGTAAGGCTGTTTTTGGAACGTGTCAATATTGCCTCGGACTGCTTTATCGACGGTGAAAAAATCGGCAGGCAGATAATTGAGATTTCGACGCCGCATATTTACGATCTGTCGGGAAAGCTTACCGCAGGCAAACATACACTGACCTTGCGCATAGACAACAGAGATCTGCTCAATATCGAGGAGCTTGCCTCGGGCTACAGCTTTGATACTCAGTCGATATGGCTCGGAGTTATAGGCAGGGCACAGCTTGAAATACGGGACATTTCAAACATAGACGCTTTGAGAGTTTTTACGTATGAGGACAAAATACGCTGTGATATTGTGATAAATTCGGGCTGTTCCCGGCCCGATTCACGCTTGGCGGCAAAGCTTACGCTTTTGGTAAAGGCTCCCGACAATACGGAGCTTAAGGCGTATTCGCAGAATATAACGCTGTTTAACCGCAGGCAGACAGTGCATATTGAATATCCCATAGAAAGACCCATGCTGTGGGATGAATACAACACAAATCTGTACACCGTGACCGCAAAGCTTGATACCCCGGAGGGGCATGATACGGCTGAGGAATGCTTCGGCATGCGCAGAGTATGGGTGCGGGATAAGCAGCTTATGATAAATTCGAAGCCTTTATCCCTGCGCGGCACGACCGACTGTGCGATATTTCCGCTGACGGGCTATCCGCCGCACGATGAGGAATTCTGGTCAAGGCTTATGGGTACCGTAAAGGAATACGGACTCAATTTCGTGCGGTTCCATTCATGGTGTCCGCCCCACGCCGCATTTTCGGCGGCAGACAGGCTGGGCGTGTATATCCTTTGCGAGATGCCGATATGGCTGAACTATGACGTATGCAAAAACGATACGGGCGGGGATATGATACACAGGGATTATTATACCCGCGAGGCAATAAATATCTCGCATACCTTCGGTAATCACCCGTCGTTTATAATGTTCTCAAACGGAAACGAGCTTCTGGGCGATTTTGCGATGCTTGAGGATATTACAACACAGGTAAAAGCGATCGATGACAGGCGTTTGTATACCATGACCTCAAATTTTGACCACCCCGCCGCACCGTGTGAGGATTTTCTGCTTGCATTTGAAATATACGGAGAGCGTGTAAGGCTGCAGGTTTTCCATGACGTAATATCCGAGGATACCTGCATAAACTATGATAAGGCGGTTTTGACCTCCCCTCTCCCGCTTATATCCTTTGAGGTGGGGCAATACTGCGTATACCCCGATGTGGATTCTGTAAAGGACTACACGGGAAATCTCCTGCCGCTTAATTTTGAGATAATCAGGGAGGATATGAAAAAGAAGGGTATCTATGACAGATTATCCGATTATGTTTACGCATCGGGCAGATTTTCTTCAATGATGTACAAGGAGGAGCTTGAAGCCGCATTAAGAACAAAGGGTATGGGCGGAATAAGCCTCTTGTCGCTTACGGACTACACCGGTCAGGGTACCGCAACAGTAGGCGCGCTTGACGCGTTCTATAAGCCTAAGGGGTTTATGACCCCGGAGGAATTTTGCAGATATTCATCGGATACCGTGCCGCTTTTTGAGGCAAAAAGGCTGTTTAAAAATACCGATACGCTTGACGCAAGGCTCAGCGTATACGACAGCGGCAAAAACGAAAGCGGCGATACAGCCTATACGCTTACTCTTTCGGAAAACGACACAGAACTGTATACGCTGAAAACCTCCGGTAATAACGTATCAATACCGCTTGATTTTGTAAAGAAGCCGGCAATGCTTACGGTCACGTTATCTGCCTTGGGCAGGACAAATTCGTGGTACATATTCGTCTATATCGATGATGCCGCAGATTTTAACGTGCCCGTTATATCCACAAAAGCGGAGCTTGAAAAAGCGATAGCGAATAAGGAAAAATGCGTATTTAAAATGACGGATAAAAATGTTACGGCGTATGCCGAGGGCGTGTTCAAGCCGATATTCTGGTCGCCCGCATACTTTAAATCGACAAGGACAAGCGGAATACTTATACATAATAACAATCCGCTGTTTGATAATTTCCCGACTTTGGATATTCCGTCGTTTCAATGGAAGCACCCCATCGACAGCTCCATAAGTCTTGATATTTCAAGCTTTCCAAAGGACTTTCGCGCAATAGTGGAGCCGATACCGAATTTCTTTGAAAATACGGTGCGCTCTCCCCTGTTTGAGGCGGATATAGACGGCGCAAAGATACTGTTTACGGGGTTTGACGAAAATGCTCCGGATATTGCATCCGCTGCGCTTAAAAATGCGATGGCGAAATATGTAAACTCCGATAAATTCGCGCCCGGATATAAGCTGGATAAGGAAATTATCTTAAAGCTTGTCAAATAAATCCGCAAAATTGATTGACAAATTCAAAAAATGTGCTATAATGAAAATACAAAAGGTCGGCTGTGTATACAGTCTACCGCAGGCG
>CACZPW010000227.1 GCA_902783115.1 uncultured Ruminococcus sp.
TAGAAACGATAAAAGTAACAGAAAAATTAGCAAAAAAACATGCAAAAAAGGACGATAAATAAATTCGGATTTGTGGGGATGAATATGAGAGTAAAAGAATTGTGTACTTACGCACCAAAATCAAGTATAAAAGCAGGAGATGCAAACCCAGAAGGGAAATATGTGTTTTTCACTTCGAGCGAAGATGAAAGCAAACATTATTCTGAATATCTTTTTGATGGTGAAGGGATTATTATGGGTACGGGTGGAAATGCAACGCTGCACTATTATAATGGAAAGTATGCCGTTTCCACTGATTGTGTGGTGTTAAAGCCAAAAGAAAAATTGAAATGCAAATATCTATACTATTTTTTCTTATCAAACATGTCGCTATTACAAGCCGGATTCAAGGGCGCAGGACTAAAACACACAAACAAAGAGTATATAGGAAATATTGATATTGATTTTATCCCGTCACTCGAAGAACAGAATAGTGTCATTCAAATTCTTGATAGTGTTTTAAGATTCATTACTTACAGAAAAAAAGAACTGCTTTTGTTAGACAACCTCATAAAAGCCCGATTTGTCGAGATGTTTGGAAGTATACATGATGGTAGATTTGATATGAAAACTTTACCAGAGATAGTGAGTGACGATAAAAATTCAATAAAAAGAGGACCTTTTGGTGGAGCACTTAAAAAGGATGATTTTGTTGGAGAAGGTTATTTGGTATATGAGCAGAGACATGCGATTCATAATGATTTTGAATACACAAAATACTATATAACGCAGGAAAAATATGAACAAATGATTGGGTTTAAGGTTATTCCGGGTGATTTAATTATTAGTTGTTCTGGTGTGACATTAGGTCGCATTGCTGAAGTTCCAAAAGGTGCGAAAAAAGGTATCATAAATCAAGCATTATTAAAGCTATCACTTAATTCAGATATTATGTTGAATAACTTCTTTATTCAGCAATTTAGAGGAGAAGAAATTCAAGAGATACTTTTTGGATTTAGTAGGGGAAGTGGAATTCCTAATATGCCATCAATGAATGAAGTTAAGTCGGTAAATTTTATTTGTCCACCACTGGAACTGCAGAAGCAGTATTGTGACTTTGTCGTACAGGTCGACAAATCAAAAGTTGTAGTACAGAAAGCTCTTGATGAAGCACAACTATTATTTGACAGCTTAATGCAAAAATATTTTGGGTGAGGTGAAGTGAAATGCAAATATTTTTTACTATTGTTAGTGGTGTTGGCGTGTTTGTTATTAGTCAATTATTTATTGAGTACTTTTTGAAACCGATTCAAGATTATAAAAAGCTAAGATCAAAGATAGCATATGAATTAACTTTATATGCAAATTTGTATATGAATCCAACTACAATAGACAAAATGATGATCGGAGTAAAGGACGCAGAAGATGATTTGCGCAAATTAGCCGCTGAAGTAGATGCTGAAATTGAACTTCGCCCCAAATTTAATTATTACATACCAAAAAAAGAAATATTAAGCGAAGTATCAAGTAATTTGATAGGATTATCCAATAGCTTTTGCGGGCCTAACCCAGATAGTTTGATGAGACATAATTCTATATGTCGCAAAAACATAAGGAATTTATTGGAATTGACAAGCAGAAAATGAGGTACACACATGACAAATTTTGATTTTCTAAAATCTGATTCACAATTTGATACATTTTCCGATGTTGCGATTGCGGCAGAAAATATTTTACATATTGATGTCGATTCGTGTGTTTTGAACTGCCGCAGAGCGATGGAATTTGCGATAAAGTGGATGTATTCGGTGGATTCATACCTTGAAAAGCCGTATGATGACGGTCTTAATGTACTTATGAGTACATCAGATTTTCGTGATATTGTGGGAAAGGACCTTTTGATTCGTCTTCAATACATAAGGAAAACCGGAAACACGGTTGCACATTCGGGCAAAAAAGTTACTGTTGACCAAGCGGAGCTTTGTCTTGAAAATCTGTTTATTTTTATGGACTTTATCGCTTGCTGTTATGCCAAGGATTATCATGCGCGTGAATTTGACAAGACGCTTTTAGAGCTTACTCCAAAAGAGGCGCTTTCCTTTACCGATTCCGATATTGACCTTAGCAAGCTGATTGAAGAAAACAAGGCTTTGAAGGAGGAACTGACTGCCCGTCGTGAAGAACAGCAGCAGACTTATGTTCCAAAGCCGCTTGATTTATCGGAATACAAAACAAGGCAAATTTACATAGACACAATGCTTCAGGACGCAGGCTGGGTTTTGGGCAAGGATTGGCAAAACGAGGTTGAACTTCCCGGTATGCCGAACAAATCGGAAGTCGGATATGCCGATTATATTTTATACGGCGATAACGGAAAGCCGCTTGCAATAATTGAGGCAAAACGCACCTGTGTTGATGTTGTAAAGGGCAGACAGCAGGCTAAGCTTTATGCGGATATTTTGGAAAAACAGTATGGCAGAAGACCGGTTATATTCTTGACAAACGGATTTGAAACGAGGATACAAGACAACCTATACCCCGAAAGAAAGTGCGCTACGATCTACTCAAAGCGTGATCTGGAAAAGCTTTTCAATCTCCAGACTATGCGGCTAAGCCTTAAAAATGTCATGGTTGACAATAAAATTGCAGGAAGATACTATCAAGAGGGCGCAGTCAAGGCTGTATGCGAGGCTTTTAGCAATAATCGCAGAAAGGCGCTTTTGGTTATGGCAACAGGCTCCGGCAAAACAAGGACAGTTATTGCTCTGTGTGATGTTTTACTGCAGCACGGCTGGGTTAAAAATATTCTTTTCCTTGCGGACAGAAATTCGCTTGTAACTCAGGCAAAAAGGAGCTTTGTCAATATGCTCCCCGATCTGTCGGTCACGAATCTTTGCGAGGACAAGGACAACTATAGCGCACATTGCGTCTTTTCTACCTATCAAACAATGATGAACTGCATTGACGATATAAAGGACGAGGAGGGAAAGCTCTTTACGGACGGACATTTTGACCTTGTTATTTGTGATGAGGCGCACCGCTCGATTTATAACAAGTACAAGGATATTTTTACATATTTTGATGCGCCGTTGGTGGGACTTACCGCTACTCCAAAGGACGAAATCGACAAGAATACTTATGAAATTTTTGAGCTTGAAAACGGAGTCCCGACCTACGGTTATGGGCTTTCACAGGCGGTAAAAGACGGATTTTTGGTTGACTTTGTATCTATTGAAACAAAACTCAAATTTATTGAGCAGGGCATAGTCTATGACGAGCTTTCCGATGAGGACAAGCAGGCTTATGAGGATACCTTTGAGGACGAGAACGGGGTTTTGCCCGAAAAAATAGCGTCCTCCGCACTTAATGAATGGGTATTTAATGCGGATACAATAAGGCAGGTTTTGAATATAGTAATGGAAAACGGCATAAAGATTGATTACGGTCAAAAGCTCGGTAAAACGATTATATTTGCCAAAAATCACGCTCATGCCGAAAAAATCCTTGAAATTTTCAATAAGGAATATCCTAATTTGCCTGATTTTGCAAAGGTTATCGACAATTACATGACCCATGCGCAGAGTGCTATAGATGAATTCTCCGATCCGGAAAAAATGCCGCAAATTGCTATTTCGGTCGATATGCTCGACACGGGAATTGATGTGCCCGAGGTTTTGAATCTTGTGTTTTTCAAAAAGGTTATGAGTAAGGCGAAATTCTGGCAGATGATAGGTCGGGGTACGAGAAAATGCGACGGGCTTTTGGACGGCAAGGACAAAAGCAATTTCTACATCTTTGATTTTTGCGGTAACTTTGACTTTTTCAGAATGGGCGAAGGCAAGGCTACGTCAAATACGCTTGCAGTACAAGGTGCGGTTTTCAACTTGCAATTCGGAATCGCATTTAAGCTTCAGGATCTGACATACCAAACGCCTGAGCTTACAGATTTCAGGAAGAGCCTTGTAGATGATATGGTCGCAAGGGTAAGCGAATTAAACAAGGATAATTTTGCTGTTCGTCAGCATTTAAAGTATGTTGAGCTTTATGTAAATCCTGCTAATTACAATGCGATCACATACGAAGATACGCTGATTATCAGGGAAGAGCTTGCACCGCTTATTATGCCTTATGATGACGATGCTAAGGCTGTTCGCTTTGATGCGCTTGTCTACGGGATTGAGCTTGCATATCTGACAGGCAAGAAATACAATCGTGCAAGAAGTGAGCTGTTTGACAAGATTTCAAAACTTGCGTCATTTACCACTATTCCTCAGATAAAGGATAAGTCGGAGCTGATTGAAAAGATTCTGCATACGGACTACATCGAAAGTGCGGGCATAAATGAGTTTGAGCACATCAGAAAGAACTTGCGCGAGCTTATCAAGTATATTCCCGTCACCTACCGCAGAGAGGATATAGATTTTACAGAGGATATTATATCTGTTGATTGGAAGGATTCGGACATCGGAGCGGATGAATTGAAGAATTACAGGGAAAAGGCCGAGTTTTATATTCGTAATCATCAGGACAACGTTGCTATCGCAAAGCTGAAAACCAACAAGCCGCTTACCGCAGACGATATAAAGGAGCTTGAAAAAATCCTTTGGACTGAGGTTGGCACAAAGATTGAATATGATGAGGCTTATGCGGGTAAGCCTTTGGGTGAGTTTGTCCGTGAAATCGTCGGGCTTGATATGAATGCCGCAAAGGAAGCTTTTTCAAAATTTTTGAGCGATACAAGCCTTGATTCAAGGCAGATATATTTTGTTAATCAGATAATTGAGTATATTGTTCATAATGGAATGCTCAAAGATATGTCGGTATTGACAGAGCCTCCGTTTACGGATAACGGAACTGTTGCAGAGGTGTTTACCGATATGGCTTTGTGGAACGGCATTATGAATGTGATCCATAGTATTAACATAAATGCCGCAGCGTGATGTAAGGCATCATTACCAATATTTTGTATCGCAGGTTTATCGGGATTCTTGTGATATTTCTGATGTTTATATTTGATTTTCTCTGCACATATACTGCCTTATAGCACGGTTGACATTGTGTTTTGGGAAACTTGTGCCATTCCTTGACAGTAACCGAAATAATGTGTAAAATAGTCTGAGAAAACAAGCGAGGGATCATATAATGGGTATATTTGATTTTTTTAAGCATACTAAAGAGGAGGAAAGACCTGTGTATCTTATTGCGGGGCTGGGTAATCCGGGTAAGGAATACGAAATGACAAGGCATAACATAGGCTTTCACACGATTGACTATATTGCCGATAAGTATAATATAAAGGTAAAGAAGCTAAAATTCAAATCGCTTTACGGCGAGGGTACTATATGCGGCGAAAAGGTGCTTTTGATAAAA
>CACZPW010000228.1 GCA_902783115.1 uncultured Ruminococcus sp.
AGACGGGCAAAACTGCGATAGCGGTCGATACCATAATAAACCAAAAGGGTAAAAACGTGATCTGCATATATGTTGCCATAGGTCAGAAGGCAAGCTCGGTCGCACAGCTTGTCGGGGAGCTTAAAAAGCACGACGCAATGGATTATACCATAGTCGTGGCGGCAACTGCGTCGGATTCTGCGCCATTGCAGTATATTGCGCCGTATTCGGGCTGCGCAATGGCAGAATACTTTATGGAGCAGGGAAAAGACGTGCTTATAGTCTATGACGATCTTTCAAAGCATGCCATTGCATACAGGTCGTTGAGTCTGCTGCTTGAACGTGCGCCGGGACGCGAGGCGTATCCGGGCGATGTTTTCTATCTCCATTCAAGGCTTTTGGAACGGAGCGCGCATCTGTCTGAGGAAAAGGGCGGCGGAAGCATAACGGCACTGCCGATAGTGGAAACGCAGGCGGGTGATGTTTCGGCATACATACCCACGAATGTCATTTCCATAACGGACGGGCAGATATTTCTGGAGAGCAGTCTGTTTTTTGCGGGACAGCGTCCGGCGGTAAATGTCGGTATATCCGTATCCCGTGTAGGCGGCGACGCGCAGACGAAGGCTATGAAAAAGGCCTCCGGAGCATTGAGGCTTGATCTTGCGCAGTACCGTGAAATGGAGATATTTACCCAGTTTGCAAGCGATCTTGACGATACGACAAAAATGCAGATAAAATACGGGCAGGGGCTTATGCAGGCTTTAAAGCAGGATAGGTATAAGCCGTATACTCAGGCGGAGAAGGTAGTAATTTTGGTAACGGTGCTCGGTAAGCTGTTTATTGATATAAGCGCGGACAGCATACCGGCTAAGCTTGAGGATATGCTCGGATATTTTAACGAAACGCAGTTTGAGCTTATGGAGCGTATCGAAGAAACGGGACTTTTAAGCGATGAGGACAGAGCAAGGATAACGGATGCGGCAAAGGAATTTTTGAGTAAATAATGGGAGTGGAAAAGTAAATGCCAACCACCAAGGAAATAAAGAACCGTATGACAAGTGTACGAGACACTCAGAAGATAACGAACGCCATGTACCTTATCGCATCGACAAAAATGCGTAAGGCGAAAAGCGGACTTGACCTTACAAGACCGTACTTTACGGCGGTACAGGCGGAAATAAAGCGTATATTCCGTATAAACGGCAAAATTGAAAACAGATACTTCTATCCGCCCGGCGGAGAGCATGAGCTGCCGGGCTCATACGGATACCTTGTAATAACGGCAGATAAGGGACTTGCGGGAGCGTATAACCACAATGTCATAAAATATGCCGAGGAGGTCATGAAGGAGCATGATAATCCGAAGCTCTTTGTGGTGGGAGAATACGGGCGTCATTATTTCAATGCGCATAATATCCCGATAGAACAGAGCTTTTTGTATACGGCTCAGAATCCGACCATTCACAGAGCAAGGGATATTGCGGCGGTTTTGCTGGATTCGTTTGATAAGGGTGATCTTTCAAAGCTGTTTATCATATATACGGATATGAAGGGCGCGGCGGCATATAACGTGACCTGTACAAGACTTTTGCCGTTCCACCGTGCGGATTTTATCGTACAGAACAGTCCCGAAGAACCGATAAAGCGTGAATTTGAGTTTTATCCGTCCATTGAGGCGGTGCTTGACAATATTGTGCCCAGCTATGTTACGGGATTTATATACAGTGCGCTTGTGGACAGCTTTTGCAGTGAGCAGAGTGCGCGAATGAACGCAATGGATTCCGCAAACCGTAACGCGCAAAAGCTTTTGGAGGAGCTTACGCTCAGGTACAATCATGTACGGCAGAGCGCAATAACGCAGGAGATAACCGAGATATCTTCGGGCGCAAAGAGCATGAAAAGAAAATAGAAATTGGAGTTGAAATATATGGCAGGAAAAATCGTACAGATATCAGGCTCTGTCATAGATGTTGCCTTTGAACAACAGGAAATGCCTAAAATAAGAGAGGCGCTTACCGTCACTCTTGATAACAAAAAGCTTGTTATGGAGGTTGCGCAGCATATAGGAGCCGATACGGTAAGATGTATTATGCTTTCGGGCGGCGAAGGTCTTTACCGGGGTATGGAGGTATGGGCAACAGGTAACAATATCCGGGTTCCCGTAGGCGAGGCAACGCTCGGAAGACTGTTCAACGTCCTGGGCGAGCCGATAGACGGCGGCGCGCCGATCGATGACAGAGTCGAGAGGTGGAATATCCACCGCAGCGCCCCGCCGTTTGACGAGCAAAGCCCTACGGTAGAGATACTTGAAACGGGAATAAAGGTGATCGACCTGCTTGAGCCGTATCCTAAGGCCGGAAAAATAGGTCTGTTCGGCGGTGCGGGAGTCGGAAAAACCGTGCTTATACA
>CACZPW010000229.1 GCA_902783115.1 uncultured Ruminococcus sp.
ATTGTCATAGCTTCTGTCTGGTCATGTGTTACATAGATGAATGTTGTCTGTAACTTCTGATGTAACTTCTTGATCTCAGTTCTCATTGCAACTCTCAACTTAGCGTCAAGGTTTGACAAAGGCTCATCCATCAAGAATACCTTAGGACTACGAACGATAGCACGGCCCATAGCAACTCTCTGTCTCTGACCGCCCGACAAAGCCTTCGGCTTTCTGTCAAGCAAATGCTCGATATCAAGAATTCTTGCAGCCTCTGTAACTCTTGCCTTGATCTCATCCTTTGGAGTCTTTCTGAGCTTAAGAGCAAATGCCATATTGTCATAAACTGTCATGTGCGGATAGAGCGCATAGTTCTGGAATACCATTGCTATATCTCTGTCCTTGGGAGCAACATCATTTACAAGTCTGCCGCCGATGTACAATTCACCCTCCGAAATCTCTTCAAGACCTGCAATCATTCTCAAAGTCGTTGACTTACCGCAGCCCGAAGGACCTACAAGGATAATGAACTCCTTATCTTCGATATCGAGGTTGAAATCGCTTACAGCCGTAACGTTCCCCGCATATCTCTTATAAATGTGTTTTAATTGTAAATCTGCCATTGGTTTTTAATCCCCTCTCTTAAATTAAATGATTTTATGGTTGAGATTTATATCTCCAAAGCACACCTGTGCTTTTTGTTCTACATGTATTCTAACATACTTGCGTGAAAATTGTTAGTCCTTATTATTCACAAAAATTTTATACAATCATTAGTGATATTTAACAAAGGTTGATTTTTTATCACAATTTTTAAACAAAAAAACACTGCCGCAGTTGTACACTATGCCAAAATGCCGCATTTATATAAAACAGTTTAAAATATAATTGACTTTTTACCGGTATTATATTAAAATATAGTAAAGTAAAACGGAACGGGAGACAGAATAGCGATGGAAAGTAATATAATTATTCTTGAAGATGAAAACGGCTGTGAGGTCGAATTTGAGGCGATAGATGTTTTTGAGTTCAACAATTCAACATATTTTGCACTTTTGGAGGTTTTACCCGAGGAAATGGAAAACGATGAGGTGCTTATGATGAAGGTTCGGGGCGAGGACGATGATATGGAGCTTGTTATGATAGAGGACGAGAAGGAATTACAGGCTGCATTCGACGAATTCTGCCGCCGTGACGACGAGGTTATAACCGAAAACTGATTGTAATCAACCGAAAACTGATTGTAATCATTTTCCTATTGCAAAATCGCAAATTATGTGGTATTATAGCTGTGGAAATAAAATTTAATAAAACTCCCTGAGATTACACGTGGACAAGATCTTTTTTTTACCAACACATTTTACAAGGGATGCCTGCTCCAAAAAGCGGCGTATACGCCTCCTTTCCTTTACGGACTGCCAGTGGACATATAAAGCTTTTGGGCGGCGACCCACCTGCTTATGCAGGTAGAAATCCGATCTTAATATACGGTAATTTTGGGGTTTTTTTATTTTCGGCGCTACTGTTTATCCGCCTGCACTCTGTTTATGATAAACATTGCAACAGACACGCCCACTATTATAAAATAGCCTATAAAGCTGTAGACATTCGGAATATCGCCGAATATTAAAAATCCCAAAAGCGCGGTAAAGACTATCTGCGTATAGTCAAACACGGATATTTCCCGCGCAGGAGCATATGAGTATGCGGCGGTTATCGTAAACTGACCGCCTGCCGCCGCCATTCCCGCACCTATAAGATAAAGCCATTGCAAGGCGCTCATGGGATGGAAATTGAAAATCATATACGGTGCGATAACAATGGTCGAAAATGCAGAAAAGAAAAATACTACCGTAGGTCCCTTTTCCCCGTTGGCGGTGACCTTTCTTACAAACGCATAGGCAAGTCCCGCACCCATGCCGCTTGCCGCGCCCACAAGCATTGCGGGAGAAAACGCGCTCCCGCCCGGCTGTATCACGAAAACCGCGCCTATAAATGCGATGATTACCGATACCGCTTGATACGGCTTTACCTTTTCTTTCATTATAAAATACGAAAATATTATCGCAAAGAACGGCGATAATTTATTTAAGATCGACGCATCGGCAGTCATAAGCCTGCCTATGGCATAAAAATTACAAAGCACTCCCGCAAGTCCGAATACCGCGCGCATAATAAGTCCCGCAGTATTTTCTTTTTTCCAGCCAAAGCCTATGCCCGATTTTATAAGTACGGCGCATGATAACAACGCCGCAAAGAAATTTCTGAAAAATGCCTTTTGTATAAACGGCACATCTCCCGCAAGCCTTACAAACACGATCATCCACGCAAACGAAAACGCAGACAGGATTATAAACATTATGCCCCTTGTCTTATTGTTCACAACAAACACATCTTCCTTCCGTTTTCTTTTACGACGGCCTCCGCCGCCCGTATACCGTCAACTGCCGCCGAGGTTATTCCCCCGGCATAGCCCGCGCCCTCGCCGCACGGGAAAATCCCGGATATATTTGCCTGCAGGCTCTCATCCCTTATTATCCTTACGGGTGATGACGAGCGTGTTTCGGGCACGGTAAGGACTGCGTTCTTATCCGCAAAGCCGCTGAGCTTTTTATCAAATACGGGCAGAGCCTCCTTTATGGCGTCCGACACAAATGAGGGTAAAACATCGGATATACTGCCCCATTTTATGCCCGGCTTATATGTAGGCACGGTATCGGTTTCGTTTTTACCGCCGTACAGGTGCCCCACCGTTTCGCAGACAGCGCTGTAGTCGCCGCCGCCCATTATAAAGCCTTTTTTCTCTATTTCCTCCTGAAAATACATACCCGCAAGCACGTCATCGCCGCCAAAATCATCGGGGTATACGTTTACCAAAACCGCCGCATTGGCGTTCTCGCCGTTTCGTGAAAAATTACTCATACCGTTTGTAACGACGCTGCCCGCAGACGACGCCGAGGCTATGACCTCGCCGCCCGGACACATACAAAAGGTATATACGCCCCGTCCGCCGGAGCTTTTTGTGTTAAGCTTATAGCTTGCATTTTCAAGATACCCGTAAAAATCGCCGTACATCGCCTTATTTATCCGTATCTGCTTATGCTCTATCCTCGCTCCTACCGAAAAGGTTTTCCACTCCATATTGATTTTATGGGTTTTTAACATTCTGTAGGTATCTCTTGCGCTGTGCCCTGTCGCAAGGACAAGAGCGTCCGTTTCAAGCCGTTCGCTGCCGTTGATTATTACGGCACTCAACGCATTATCCTTTACTTCGATATCCGTAAGCGCAGATAAAAAACGCACCTCGCCGCCAAGACTTATTATGTCGTTGCGGATATTTCTTACCATATCAACCAGTTTATCCGTACCTATGTGCGGCTTACTGCTGTACAGTATTTCCTTCGGTGCGCCATGCAGATAAAATTCACTAAATACATTATCCGTTCTTATATCGTTTATGCCGGTATTGAGTTTTCCGTCCGAAAACGTTCCCGCTCCGCCTTCGCCGAACTGGACGTTTGAATTTTCGTCTATTATGCCGTTACGGGAAAAATCAAGAACGTCCTTTTGCCGTTCCTCGACGCATTTGCCGCGTTCAAGGACTATGACCTTATGACCGTTCTTTAAAAGCGTAAGCGCACACATCATACCCGCAGGTCCGAAGCCCGCAACAACCGCCGGCTTTTCAAGCTTTGGCATATCTGGGAAAACGTATTCCCTTTTTTCATATTCCGATATGTTTTTATTCCGCTTTATAAGCTCTTTTTCGTTTTTACAGCAAAGCCTTGCGCTGTATACATAATGAATATCCGACTTTTTCCTTGCGTCAACGGATTTTTTCAAAAGCTCAAAATCCTTAAGTCCCAAGATCCCGTATTCGTTTTTTACATATTCCTCCAGATCCGACTCGGCTTTTCTTATGTCGTATCGGATATTTGAAATTTTTATCATAGCTGTTTCCTTACTATCGTATATTCATCGCCCGGTCTGTAATAAGGGCAGGTCTTGAAATTCCCGCAAATAAAAAGCTCCGTTTCGTCCTCGTCAAGCTCCATGATGCAGGTATAGCATTCGTATTCATCGTCGTATTCGTAGTTCATACACAAATCGCAGTTACTTTTCATTGCCTATTCCCCGATCGCGTCAAAAAACATCTCATAAAAATCGTTCCAGCCGTCGGGCGCTTCGACTCCGCCCCCGTTTACAGAGCGAAGCATCGCCGAGCAAAACTCATCGCCCGCCGCAAACAATTCTCCCACCGTTATCCTGTCATAGCCAAGCCTGTTACACAGCTCGCAGAATGCGTGCATGGGATATTTATCCTGTCTGGTCTTCAAAAGCTCGTCACGGAGATTTTTATCCGATGTCGCCCTCTCCTGCAGCCTTGCAAGCTGCTCCCGCATATCCATTATCCTCTACCTCTTATAAACGGCGCTCAGCCGTGTCTTTTAACGATCACCGATGAATTCTGCCCGCCAAAGCCGAAAGCGTTTGACATTGCGGCTGTTATATCCCTTTTTACAGCCACATTCGGCGT
The DNA here is from genome assembly GCA_902783115.1 of uncultured Ruminococcus sp. Taxonomy (GTDB): domain Bacteria; phylum Bacillota; class Clostridia; order UBA1381; family UBA1381; genus 12844. Next base: position 4,517 of record CACZPW010000229.1, read on the forward strand.
GCAGTTTAAGTCACATTCGGGATCGGGTGTTTCGTAGTTTATGGTCGGCGGTATTATTCCGTTTCTTACCGCCATTACGCAAGCGATAGTTTCAGTTACGCCGCCCGCGCCCATAAGATGCCCCGTAGCACTCTTTGTTGAGCTTATCAAAAGTTTATCCGCACAGTCGCCGAACACCTCTTTTATCGCCTTTGTTTCTATTATGTCTCCGCTGTGCGTTGAGGTACCGTGTGTATTTATATACCCTATCTCTGCTTTTGATATTCCGCCCTTTTCCATAGCGTCACGCATACATTTTACCGCGCCTATGCCATCGGGGTGCGGCGACGTTACATGGTGTCCGTCGGTATTGTTTGCATAGCCTGCAATATATGCATAGATTTTTGCACCGCGCGCTTTTGCGTGCTCCTCCGTTTCTATCACTACTGCGCCGCCGCCTTCGCCCATTACAAAGCCCGTTCTGTTAAGGTCAAACGGACGGCAGGCGGTTTTGGGATGCTCATTATCCGAAGACAGCGCCTTTGCGGTCGCAAGACCGCTCATTATCGCCGGATCGAGAGATGCGTCCGCACCGACGGCTATCATCATATCCGACGCGCCCGATTCTATGAACATACACGCTAAGCTTATTGCGTCCGCGCCCGATGAACAAGCCGTATTCACCGTCATTGACGGACCTGTTATATTATTTGCGATAGCTATTTGCGCGGCGCCTATATTGCCTATATACTTAGGCACAAAACGGGGGCTTATTTTCTTTACCGCACCCGTTGTATAATTCCTTACGGTTTCGGTGACTGTGGTTATGCCGTTCATTGCGGTTCCAAGGACGATACCGGTATTGCCCGGCTCTGCAACCATGCCGCTGTCCTCCATTGCCTCCTCTGCCGCCGCAAATGCGTACTGCATAAACAAATCAAGCTCACGGGCAAGCTTTTTTGGCATATAATCCTCTGCGTTAAAGTCCTTTACCTGTGCGCCTATCTTTACGGGCAGATCCGTTGTATCAAACCTTGTTAAGAGATCCACGCCGTTTTTACCCTCTATTAAATTTTTCCAGTATTCCGCTACGCCGATACCTATAGGCGTTACGGCTCCCATACCGGTTATTACAAGCTTTTTCATAAAAAATATGCTCCTTATCAGAATATACGTCTACATTCTAACACATTATTGTCTTTTTTGCAAGCTCGTATGATGAAAATTACACCCTTGACATGCCGGGAATTTCATGCTAAATTATAGCTGAATGCTGAAAAGCCAATGCTGCTTTCAGCCTTAAAAATTCATTTAGATTATATTATCACTTTGGAATAAATTTCAGACAGAACCTTGAAACAGACTTTGATGAGAATATGTCACCGACAGAGCGTATAACAACATTTATAGAAATACAGGCATAAGCGAAAGAAGAGCCGGAACATACAATCAATGGGTTATCGATAACCTTACGGAATATGACCTTGCAATCGGCGGCAGCCCGAATGATACGCAAAGTGCGTTGTAAATGTTACGAAGAATATGTGTATGCCGGAAGAAGGGAGAAGTAAATGATTGCAGTATTATAAAGAGAAAAAGTATTAAAAAGCTATATAGAGAATAAGGACATACTTGATAAAAGAAATAAAGAAGGAATTGAAAAATATCGTAAAGGAAATTTCACTTTAAAATTACCGGAAAATGCAAAAAGAATACATATACGCCAGACAAAACATAAGTTTTTGTTTGGCAGTACTGCATTTATGTTAAATAGTTTTGAAAAATCCGAGAAAGAAGATGAGTTTAAAAAACTATTTGCAAATCTGTTTAATCAAGCAGTAGTTCCGTTCTATTGGTCTGACCTTGAACCGGCAGAAGGGAATGTCAGATTCGGCAAGGATAGCGAGCATATTTACAGACGTCCTGCTCCTGAATTGGTAATTGATTTTTGCCGGGAATACGGCATTGAGCCAAAGGGCCATTGCTTGGCTTGGAGTATATCTGTTCCCAAATGGCTTGAAAAGTACAATACAGATGACAGAAAACGCATCCTTGAAAGACGTTTTAAAGAAATAGCTGAGCGTTACGGTGATATTATTCCTTCGTTCGACATAGTCAACGAGTCGGCATCAAATTACAGAATAGGCAAAAAAACACTTTTTGATGATTATGATGAATTTTCTTTAATGCTCGGAGAAAAGTATTTTAATAAAAACACAAAAATAATAAACGAAACAAATGATGCTATATGGCGAGATTATGTTACCGAGGGCAAATATATGGCGTTTAATATGCAGCTTAAGGAATTTATTCAAAAAGGAATGCCAATAGATGAAATAGGTCTGCAATATCATATTTTTGAAAAACCTGAGAGACTTGAAAATAATAATATATTTCTCAATGCAGAAAATATGATGGAAATACTTGATATATTTGATAGTTATGAGCTTCCCATGCATATTTCAGAGATTACAATTCCGAGCTATTTGGGTAAAATGCCTCAAAATGAAGAGCTGCAGGCGGAAATTGCCGAATTGCTCTATACTACATGGTTTGCCACAAGAAATATGAAGAGTATTGTTTGGTGGAATTTGGTTGACGGCTATGCGGCATATGCACCTCTTGGAAGTGAAGATGGCGAAAATTCATTTGGTGGAGGATTAGTGCGTTTTGATATGACAAAAAAACCTGTGTATAATGCTCTTGACGGGCTTATAAATCATAAATGGAAAACGGAAATAGATACAGCTGTATCCTGCGGCGAATATTCATTCAGAGGTTTTTACGGAGAATATGAGATTGAAGTTGAAGCTGATTCTGTAACAGAAAGGAATACAGTTATATTGGATAAGGATGGAATAATAGCAAAGTTATGAAAAATAATTTATTTTGTATAGAGTTTGATAAAAA
>CACZPW010000230.1 GCA_902783115.1 uncultured Ruminococcus sp.
ATCGCGATGAACATCAACCATCTGGCAGAATGCTTTTTGCGCTGTATTATGATTTCAATCTTTTCAAGGTACAGGTGGCAGAAAAAAACTGCCGGAAAACTCAATACTCGCATGCCAATTTCAATGGGCGGCTTGTTGAGCGTACACTATCTATTCGAGCAACTTCAAGATACTCTCTTCATCCCATATATCGTTTGGGTAAATTGAAATGTCTTCTTTGTGTTTTCGAATAATGCGAACCGGCTTATCGGTGCTATTGTCATAAACGTGTAAAATATCGCATAATTCCAATAGGCACTTGATGTTTTTGAGGGATTTATAGTATCTTGAACATATCTTTTCGGCGGAGACATCGTGTCCACCTTGCGCTGTTCTGGCGTGTACTCTGGAGATGTTGATTTTTGGATTAACAGTTAAAATAAATATGCATTTTATAAAATAGCCCTTATCTTTTGCACGTTGAAGCAACTCAATTTTATACTGGGATGAAAAGACTGATTCAAAGGTAAAATCCTCAAGTCTACTTATCGATTCATAGCGCATCTTGTCGACACGCTTAGCGGCTTCAAGATTACTCGCGTTTGTTGAACTAACTATATCGTCAGCATTTGTATATCTTCCGACAATATCAAAATATTCCTTAACTGTTGTTTTGCCTGAACCGTTTGGACCGGCAAACAACAATACCATAGGTTTATGGTCTGACTGATTCTTTTCGGCCATCGGCAAACTCCAGATAAGATTTCTTCTCAACAGGATCATAAACAGCTACAGGAGCATTTTTCACCTTTGCTTTATTTATGGCGGCTTTAACAGCAGCGCCCACGCGTCTGTCCATATCTTTGTCTTCTTCAGATATGTAAAGATTCCTGGTGGGAGATGTTTTTCGAACTATTTTTACTTCTACGGCCTTATTTTCGTTGATAATAACGTGCGCCGTATTCTTTTTTTTCTTCTTTTCTGCCATGCTTAGATCACCTCTATCCACGATAAGTCCTTATTTTTTCGAGGGATTTTCTTTCCGTTACCATATTTTGATACAATGATTGTAACATATACGTCAACCCTCAGGATGATATCCTGGGAGGTGCTTTTTTACTCTTGATGCAGACCATTGGTGCCAGTCACCATATGAATAATTATTTTGTCAGCAGGTATGGTGCGATAAAAGACGTTGATTTCAGTCCTATTCTCGAAAAGGTCATAGTATGAATGGGGCACGCTATGGCGATTAACGATTATACTTCAGAGAATACGCAGGCTGCAGAGTCCAGGATCAGAGATACCAATATGGCCAAGGAAAGCGCAGAGTATAATAAGCACGCGTTATTGCAACAGGCAGGCTCAAGCGTGCTTACACAGGCAAATCAGAGTCCTTACGGAGTGTTGCAGTTATTACAGTGATCCGGGAAGATGAACAGTGGTGTCTCGTCACTGTTAATGTGTCCACTCTCGTGTACTTACGAGCCCGTTTTTTCCAACTCCCCCTGATTGATCCCCGGCAGGATGATATCATTGTGCTTCTGTCCCGCCGCCACAAGACCGGCCATATATATCGGTAGATATGTCAAATTCCCGTCTGTTTCGACATTGTTTGGAGAGAGCACATAAGCATCATCGAATTTATAGTTTTCGAGCAGCTTGTCGAGTGATGCATGCGCCTTATAATCATTTCCTGACTTTACTTCTACGGGAACAGCCTTTTTATCAGGTTCTATTATGAAGTCAACCTCACCGATTGCTTTTTTCTTGTAGTAAAATGACTTACCGCTTGTGGCATATATTTCCTCGGCAACAAAATTTTCAAATAACGATCCGTTGTTGAGCTCGCGCTCGGGGTCCATTTCGGCTATCTGAGCCCTCAGGGAAAACGGATAGCAGGATGTAAGCAACCCTACATCACTTAAATACAACTTGAACACATTTGTTTCTTTTGACATCTCAAGCGGGCTCTGCGGAGCGCTTACGATGTATGCGGGTATTGCGACAGCCGCATCCTTCAGCCACAGAAAACTCTCTTCGTAGCGGTTAAATTTCAACTCTTTGTTTAGCATAGTAAAGTTGAATTTTCGGTTCTGCTTATTTAGCTGTGGAGGGATGTTGTCATAGATTGAGATGATCTTTAGCCTGCGGTTTTCCTGTTCGTACTTTGTAAAGTCAGCCTTGTACTGATTTATTATATTCTTCTGTTCCTGGTCAATTTTTTCAAGAGAGTGCGTATCGTTGTATAACTTAACAACAGCCGGCATACCCCCGACGATAAGATAATAGTAGAAGGCTTGAATGAGTTTTTTGTGTACGATATCATCAACCGGAACCCGGTCGTTAAAGCACTCCTTCATATGGGATAGCATTGCATTATTGATACCGGAAGCAATGGCGAATTCTTCATAGTTCATGGGAAACATCTGTATGGATTCCATGTATCCTACAGGCACAGACCGTATTCCGGTAAGCTCAACCCCGAGATTTGAACCGCTCAGTATATAGCGGTACTTTCCTTCGTCTACAAGGAATTTTATGGTGGTTATGATATCAGGGTATTTCTGTATCTCGTCCAGGAATATTACCGATTCCCCTTCTATAAGAGGAACATCGGAATACATAGCCAGCTTCGAGGAAATATCCGAAGCGTTTTCGGCATTTTTCAGAAAATGTAAAATGTCGGTCCGCTCTATCAGGTTGTATTCACAGAAAGATATGTTGTTCTGCTTTAGCATTTTTCGTACAAGATAAGTCTTGCCGACCTGGCGTGCGCCGTATATGAGTAAAGCTTTCTGACTGTTATCGATCCAGGTTTGAATCTTTTTTTCGCATGATCTGAACATGGTTCCCACCTTAATTTTTGTTGCCTGCACTTTACATTATGCATTATACAGCGGTTCTCCAGAGACCGCAACAGAAAAACGGGGCAAAATGCCCCGAAATTCAGATGAAAAACGGGGCAAAATGCCCCGTTTTTAAGTGATGAGCCGCCTGCGATTGAACTAATCCCATTTGACAAAACTACGTCTGTGGAAGTATAATAACCACATACTTCCGTAGACGTAGTTTTTTTATTGGGGGCTAATATGATCATATACCATGGCTCGCCGGTCACTGTTGTAAAACCATTGCTTGAGAAATGCAAGACCACAAACGATTATGGTCAGGGTTTTTATTGCGCCGAAGATATTGAACTTGCAAAAGAGTGGGCGTGCAAAGACCTGAACGGCGGGTTTGTTAATATCTATGAATTACCGGAAGACGATCTGAAGATCCTTGATCTGAAAGACATGGGCCTGTTGCATTGGATTGCAATTTTGCTTTCAAATCGGATCGTCAGATATTCCTCTCCGGTGGAGAAGAGGGCAGCAGAGTATCTTATTGATCATTTTGCACCTATTATCGATAAATATGATGTCATAATAGGATACAGAGCGGATGATTCCTATTTTTCGTATACAAGAGCTTTTCTTTCCAATACGATCACTCTTGAACAGCTCGGTGCTGCGATCAAGCCTGGTGATCTTGGGATCCAGATATGTGTGAAGAGCGCGCGAGGCTTTGATATAATTAAGTACTTGAATGTTGAGAGCGTTAATGGAGAACTTTACTATCCGAGACGGATCAACAGGGATAATAGAGCAAGGGAAGAATATTACAAGCTACTCGAGGAGGATACAAAAGGCGGTATTTTTGTAAGGGACATTATAGAAAAGAGGGTTAATGACGATGAACTTCGCATATAGCCAGTTGTATTTGACTGATGCAATGACCAACCTGGGGGAGATGACGGAGTATGCTCATTACGCCTGCGGCACGGATTTGGATCTGCTTTTTAGTTGCTTTGTCATTAGCGGTTATGCCGGAAGGCTTCAGGTCGGTGATCCCGAGGTTGTTAGCGGAATGTCAGGGACAGAGCTTTACAGGGAGATCATGAATAAGTGCGGTATGGAAAATGGACCGCTTCCGCCGGCACTTGTTCGCTTTGACACAGATGCCTATTATTGGATAGGCTATATTTTGGCGTATTTTCAGTGGTGGAGCAGGCAGACCTTCAAGAGCATTACTGATGCTATTAAAGCCGACGATTTTATGCGCCTTTATCCGACACTGCACACGGTTTCAGAAGAACGGGCCGCAGAGGAATTGTTGGAATTATATAGAAAAAGAACTCAATTCAACAGGCTGCAGGAGTACCGCAAGCGTCTGGGAATGACGCAGGCGATGCTTGCAAAGAAGGCGGGAGTCAATCTTAGAACGCTTCAGCAATATGAGGTTGGCGACAAGGATATAGCGAAGGCTTCTGTTGGAAGTGTTATCTCGCTTGCGAAGGCTTTGCATGTTGATCCGGAGAGCCTGATCACTTAAGCGGAGAATAGTATTTTCATGAACAAACATCCCCTGTTAACTGAATTCAAAAACTACACCGCAAACTACAACGCCTCCGATCCGAAAGTTGTTTTAAAGATTGAGCACACCTTCCGGGTGGCGGATATTGCGGAGGAAATAGCGAAATCTCTTCCCATATTCAGTGGGGACG
>CACZPW010000231.1 GCA_902783115.1 uncultured Ruminococcus sp.
GGATAATAAAATGGCTTGCGGATCACGGCTATGATTTCCAGTGGGTATGTACATATCCGAGCTATCAGATGAACTATTCAAAGACCGCCGTTGCATCACCGACAAAGCCGGATATGGTGCGTGAGGGAAATGCTCTGTACGAGGGCTTTATGAACGCAAGATACAGCAAGGATTTTAAATTCGCGATTTGTATGGAAAACTCGTTCTTGAGGCAGGGAAGCGCAATAAGGGATTATTTCTTCGATTCGGTATTGCCGTATTGGATAGAATACTACTTTAAGGACGAAAGGTATTTAAAGGTAGACGGAAGACCCGTAGTATCGGTATATCTTATGGACGATTTCCTCAATATGTTTGAGGGGCTGGACGGTCTTACGGGTGCGGCGGCTCATAAGGCGGGCATCGAAAAATTCAGAAAGATCTGTATTGACGCCGGCGTGGGTAATCCGTATATTTCGGCTCACGGTCAGAGCTATGTGGGAAAGGCGTATGCGGCATACTCACAGTGCGGGATCGACGCGATAAACGCTTACGGATATAATCAGAAGGATACCTTAGGACGTCAAAGACAGATACTTGAATCGGGTCTTGAAAACAGCGAAAAATACGAAGTTGATACCATACCGTCCCTTGTACCCAGACGTGGCGACGATCCGTGGCTCAACGGCGTAAACGAAACGGGCTATAAGTCGACCTCCGAGGAGTTTGACAGTATGCTTGAATGGGTGACCGGAACGTTTGCCGGAGCAGGCAGGTCAAAGCTTTCAAAGCAGATAGTCATGACGGCTACATGGGACGAGTTCGGAGAAGGGCATATCCTCTGCCCGAACGTCGGCGACGGCTTTAAATACATTGACTGTATGAGAAAGGCGTTTTGCGGCGATTATGAGCATGAGGAGGCAATACCTACCGCCAATCAGAAGGAGCGCGTGAACAGGCTTGTCGTTCAGGACAGAAAACCCGGATTTTTATCTGACGCTATAATTCAAAGTCAGATCCTTGAAAATCCGACTCCTCAAATCCCCGAAACCGTTAAAAAGGAATGGGTATTTACAAATTCCTCCGGGGAAAGCGAGTGGGGCAAGGAATCGGGAATATCCGAAAGCAGCATAACGAGCGAGGGCTGGGTAATACAGCCGTCAAACTCAACTCCGACTATCACGATCCCCAAGAAGTTCGCCTACGATATAAGCGACGTTACATATATCAGGATAAGAATGAAGCAAAGCAGCGCCTCGGCGGGCGGCTACGCATATTGGATAACCTCGACTGCCGGGGAATACGATACCAAGGCCATGGCATGCCATTTCAGCGCAAGCGTTGACGGCGCAAAGGAAATGAGGGATTATTACATTCCCGTAGGCGAGAAGATAAGATGGAAAGGAAACCTTACGGGAATCAAAATAAATCTCGGCGTTGTTACGGACACAACGGACAATTTCATTGTTGAGTCGATAGCTTTCTTAAGCGACGATACCTTGACAAGCGGGGCAAAGGTTTTGCTTGACGAGGCAAATTATATCCTTACACCCGAGCCGGTTACAAGAAACGGCGTTGTTATGGTACCGTTAAGGGAGATATGCTCGATTTTGGGAGTAAATGTTGAAAACTATGCAAGAACGAAGAGCTATCTGATATTGGGCGAAAATTCGGTCATTGTTACGGAGGGAAGCACTGTTGCAAAGAAAAACAACAGCGCAATATCCGTTCCGGAGGCTCCCTACAGGGTAAGCGAGACAATAAACGATACGCTGTATGTACCCATGAGCGTCATTACGGAGGCAACGGGCAAAAAGCTTTCGTATGACCAAAAGAGTAAAACCGTAAAGGTAGAGTCGAAAAAGCAGAAAACCGCACAAATAAACCGTAAGATATTAGGCGAGCTTACGGGCGGTGATCCCGAAGGCTTCTACGATTTTTCGGGAGTAACAAAGACCACCTATGAAAAGGGCGTCACGATCATGCAGACGGGTGGCTATGCAACCCCGCTTTCAAGGGCGTTTGCAGGAATAAATATGGCGGATGTAAAGGTGGTTGCGTTCAAGTTCACGTCCTCCTCCTCAGGAAGCATGAAGTTCTTGTATGCAAGTCAGGAGGATCCGCTTATAACCGCCGATAAGGCGTCAAGAGCGATAAATGTAAGCGCGGGCGAAAACTATATCGAGGAGCCTACCTCCGCACTGTTCGGCTGGGAGGGTACATTCACTATCTTCCGCTTCCAGCCACCTTCGAGTAAGACCATCGAGCTTGAATGGATAAGATTTTTGGGCGATCCCATACCGACCCGTGAGGGCGAGGCGGAAATGTCGTCATGTATGACCTACGAGGACGAATACTGTTCGTGGGAATTTGACGAAAACACAGAATATGACGGCTGGCTTCAGAATAAATTTATCGGAAGCATGAATGCATCTGACGGCGCTCTGAGCTTTAAGCTTGCGGGCGCAAAGCCGTCCATAGTGACGGCGGGTACGCTTGACATTGACGCGGCAAAGATAAAGTCGATAGATATTTCGCTAAGGAACGCTACCGCAGGTAAAAAGCTCAGGCTTTACTATACGACCAAGAGCGATAAGACGTTTAACGATACAAA
>CACZPW010000232.1 GCA_902783115.1 uncultured Ruminococcus sp.
ACACACAGCTCTCCTTATAAAACGCAGGCGGCCCTACGCTGTAGCTCTCGCCACTGTCCAGATGATGCGGCCCGAGCAGGTTACGGAGATTGTTTATAAGCGTCAGCTTTATACTGTGCTTGCCTCTGCCTATATCCGCAAGCGGCACCTTGGTATCGGTCAAAACGTGCTTTTCCTTTCCGTCTATGCCGATTATTACTGCGTTTATTCCCTTTTTGTCAAGTTTTAAAACGGGATTTTCGCCCGTTATATCAATTTCTCCGTACAGTGTAAGCTCTCCCGAAAAGAACGGAAAGCCCTGCTTTTCAAGATTTTTTAAAGTCACAGTTTTCGGCAGCGCGTCTATTACAAAGCCGCCGCTGTATCGTGATGCGTCCCTGTCGGTATCCTGCCACACACCGCCCGTTTTTACGCCGAAATCGCCTATAAGGTATACGGGCTCGATCTCCATATCGTATGACAGCTTATTTTTTTCGCTTTCAAATATATGGGCTTTTGATAGGTTCTCGTAAAATTCCTCGGACTGCACAAAATCACATTCAAAGGTTATCTCGTTTTCACCCTCATTAACCAGGCTATGAATGTCAAGCTTTTTAAAGCTTTTGTCCCTGAAATACCCTTCGGGGACGGCATCGAGCCGGGTACCGTTTATATGTATCCTGAATTTCTCCGGCGTTTCGCATACAAGGTAAAGGCTTTGCGGGACGCTGTTTATACAAACGTGATATACCTGCTTTATAGCGACCTTACGCCTCAGTGCATTTGCACGCTCCGCTATATTTAACACATATCCGTCTTCTTCCTCCAAATTCCCGTCAAACCAATAATCGCACCTATCAAGAGTAAGAGCGTTTACCGTATTTTCATCGACAAAAAAGCTATCGGATAATTTTGCGAATGTTTCGGACTCTTTTTCTGAAAATGCGGGTACATCGCCAGTATCGACAAGCATAAGACTTCCCCAGGGCTCAAACTCGTAAATACCGTCAAACGCCTCATACTCTCCCGAATAAAAGTCGATTTTTTTGCCTGCGGCATTTATTTTTACCGTCTTTTCATACGGTGTGCTGTTTACGAAGAAATGTACCCTGCAATCGTCAAATTCACGCACGGTATAGGATATATCCTTATCATCCGTTATATTGTTACCGTCTAAATCATTTGCGGTGCATACCCTGCCGCCCGTGCTCATATATTCATCAAGCAGCGCCTTGGTTGATGGCAAAAGCTCCTTACAGTGTGAGAAAATAACGGTTGAATATTCCTGATCCCCGATCACAAGCTTACCGTCTTTTACCGCTGCGTGACGCTCCATTATGGTTTCATCACCCAAATGGAACGGGATATGCTTATTTTCAAGGGTTTTGACTATACCCAAAAATTCATCGTTCAATTCTTTCAAGCCTTCATTCTTATCCGCATCAAAAAGCGACCACGCAGTAGTCTGCGGGTGGATAAGCAATACCTCCGCCCGCGCTTTTCCCATATTAAGGATCATACCCTCACGGGATAAGCCCTCCACAAGCTTATCATATTCCACCCACCAGGGCTGCTGATAATACATTGCAGGCGGGTAATCTCTTTTCCTTATACCCCTTAAGGAATAGCCCTCAAGGTGAGGACATAAAAGATTTATACCCCTTACCATCTGCCATTCGTAGATGCCCTTTAATTCCGGAAAGCTTACGTTGTGCCCGCAAAGCGCAAAGGTCTCCGATATTACCGCCTCCTTGCCAAGCTGTTCGGCAACTGACGATACCTGCCTTGCGGTAAGACAGTCAACTATATTTCTGCCGAGCCAGTCCATGCCGGGGATATTGAAATATTCATAATGCGGCATGCACGCCCCGTTTGTGATAAGCTGTGATATGAGGTTTTCCTCCAGCACCAGATGCCCCGTAAGCTTTAAACCGCGTTCATTGCACCAGGCATATATGGGCTTGAAAAACGAATCGGAAAACAGGTCTGTGACCATTTTCCAAAACCGTATCCTTGTTTCCTTATATTCGCCCACAGGTAAAAACAGCTCCTCAAGATGCGAATAAAAATCATCACCGTATCTTGTTTTGTATTCGTTTTCAAATACGAAGCTCCAGGGTATACCGTTTCTTGAGATCTGCGGCTCGTCCGTAAAAAAGCCCTCAATACCGTTTTTAAAGCGTTCATAATACGGTTCGTAGGAGTATTTTATAAACTGCTCCGTCACCTTTTTATCAAGAGTATCTACATAGAACGGATTTATTTCATAATAAAACCAATGCCCGCCCGATTTGCATATAACATTTTCCTCAGGCTTCGTATCGGACATACGCAGATATTTTTGCTGATACTCTTTTCCCATACCGTTTACCTTTCCGTCGCCAAAGCCGCTGGGCCAGCCATTTTCATCATACGCCCATACGCGCATATCCTTACCCTCGTCTATGGACGCCTTTATGTTTTCAAACCATTCCCCGCCCATATACTCGGTCTGCAGTCCCCCTCTTGCATGCATAAAAAATCCGCCTATGCCCGCATTACGCATAAGACTTATCTGCCTTTTTGTTTCCTCCGTATCAAGCCTTTCGTTCCAGCTCCAGAACGGTATCGGACGAAAATTGTTCGGTATTTTGTCACTGATCTCTGATAATTTCATATATACCCTCCGAAATATTTTATTCTTCCGTCTGCCTTGCCACCACGACAAAGCGCTCGTTATTTTTATTATATGAGCAGGTGGACAGTGTTAAAAGCTTATCCCCATACTCTGCATTCTCACCCGTATCGTAAAGCGCCTTTTCCTTTACCGTTTTTATAAAACCGTCAAATTCGTCCTTATCCTTCATATCAATAAAGGTATGGTATAAAAACGTATCGGGTGAAGTGTAGAATGCGGCTATCACCCTGTATATGCCCGTTTGGTAAACGGTATCAAACTCAAGCGTGCCGAATTCGTCAAAAAACGCTTTTTCATCGTATTTGTTAAGCTCCTTAAACATTGTACCGTCACGCATATTATGCGCATAGATTATAATGTTATCGCTTTGGGGCTTTAACCTGCACTGATAATCCATAAACGGTATGCCGCAGTATTTATAGCTTTTATAAAAATCCCTGTGCATATAGAATTCATTATCCGAAGCCTTTACAACGGGATAATCAATATTTGTGCCCGTCACTCTTATCCAGCCCGCAAGCTCATTGTTTTGCTCGTATAGCTCAAAATATTGGGATAAAATCCCGTTATACGCATACTCGTTCCCGCCCTCATAAGGTTCTATGCTTTCACGAAGCTCCTCATATTCTGTTATGCCGCTCCTGCTTTGGTAAAAATAAAAGCCCACGTAAGCCGCCGAAAGAACAAAAACCAAAATCAAAAGGAGCTCTAAGACAGTCAGAAATTTTTTCACTATCATCAGCTCCTCTTTATGTACTAATTATGTACTAATTATTTTTTCTTTTTCTGTACTCGATATATAAAACTGCCGCCATTGATATAAGCGCAAGCGCCGAAATTGCACTCAAGGGCACACGATCGCCCGTTTTCGGGTTTGTTTTTGTGCTTTGTACGGACGCCGCTGCCGCTCTTGGCGTTGCAGCAGGTCTTACCGCTGTTGACGATGTTGCCGCCGTTACCGGTCTTTGAGTGGTAACCGCAGCCGCCTTCGGTGTTGCGACAGGTCTTAAGGTGGGCACCGGCGTTGTCTTGACCGGCGTATAAGGCTCTAACTTGACATTTCCGTCAACCTCTACGATCTCATTGTCAAGCAGATTTACAACGTAGCTTTTTACGGCTGTTTCCGAATTATCCGCAGTCGTAAGCTTGACATTGCTCTTTAAGTACCCGTCGGACGTATATACCTTTACGCCGCCGTCACCGCTTAACTCATATCTTCCCGCGTCTAGATTCTCGCCCACTATATACGAGCCTGTGCCAAGCGAAGCTCCGGCAGGCTTTTGTGTGATCACAGGCGATACGGTAACCGCAGGCTGTGCCGTCTCGCTTGCGGAAGGCGATGCGTCGGGATTTGGCGATAAGCTCGGCTTTGGCGACGGAGTTGCTCCGTTTCTTAACGTATAACCATCCGTAACTATCTCCCATTTGAGATTTTCCGCCGCTTTCTTCTGCGCCTTTGCGTCATTGTTTACGGATACGGTGATATCGTAGGTCTTTGTCTCCGAAGCCCTGTCGTTATAGTTGAGGGTCAGAAGCTCCATATCCTTGTACTGCGCCTCGGCACTTGTTTTTGCGGCGTCTTTACCGTTATATACGACTTCTCCGTCAGTAGTCGTAATCAAAATATCGTAATAGTCAAATGCGCTGTATTCCTGCGGAACAGGCGTCTGTGCGGTCTTTGCAGGCAGCTGCTTTGACTGCGTCTGCGGTGTTTCAAGCCGCAGATAGAATTTGACAGGCTTTGCATTTACGCTCTCGCTTGTTATTTTTATCTCCTGCGTGATACTGTTCTTATCCGTAAGATTTTTCAGGTTTGTCATTATCGCTGTTATATCACGGGTGATCGTCGCCTGATTATCCGGCGAATACGAAAAACTGATCACGTTTTTATTTGCACTGTTTGCTATTTTTACATTTGAACTTGCCGCAAACACACCCGCCGCCGATACGGCAGCAAATAATGCGGCCAATGAAGCCGCTATGAGCTTTTTCATCAAAACATCTCCAATCATAAATACTCAAGCTATATTATAACACATCATTTTGCATTTGTCATCATATAATTGAAAATTTTAATTCATATAATTGAAAATTTTAATTGTTTTTTTTCAAGCAAATTTCTGGGCGATGTATAAGCCCGCAATTATAACGATGCCTCCGGCTATCTGATATATACCCAATGCCTCGCCCAAAAATACCGCTCCCAAGAGCGACGCCGTTACCGGCTCAAATGCGGACAGTATCCCCGCCTCCGCCGCTCCCTCGTATTTCACGCCCGCCTGAAACATGGGCGTTGCTATAACGGTCACGATAATAGATATAAATCCCGCATAAAACCACGCCTTTTTTGTAAGCTCAAACCGTATTTCGTTTGCCGCCAATCCAAAAACAAGCGTCATGGCGCTCATATTGAGCATCAGATAAAAGGTAAGCTTTATATAATCCATTTTATCAAGCCCTGATTTATCAAGATAAATAACATAAAAGCTGTAAAAAATGCCCGACAAAAGAGCAAGCACCACGCCAAACGTATCGGCCTCCGTCCTTATCCTCACAAACATAAATATCCCTGCAGTCACCAATATCGCCGCGACGAGGGTTAATGCGGAAATACGTTCATGATAAATAAACGCCGATGCAAAAACTATAACAAGCGGATAGATAAAATGAAGAGTCGTGGCAAGACCTGCGGATATATAGTCATACGACAAATACAAAAGCAGTATCGGCGCCGTACCGCCGAAAAGAGAGAGGATGAGTATCTTTAGCGCCTCGGCTTTCGTAACAGCCATTGCGGTATTTGATATCCGCATCAGTATAAGAAGAACAGGCACCGTCATTACGGCACGCAAAAACGTAAGGGTTATACCGTTTGCGCCGCCCGAATATGTCACCTTTGCAAAAATCGGTGTCAGACCGTATAAAAACGCCGACACCAATACACAGATTTTGCCCTTATTTTTTTTGATCACCCTGCGCATACTATGCCAAGCTCCTTTTAAAATGAAAATCCGGATGTTTATTCTTTCATTTAAAAGTTTTCCCTGTCTTAGGCGATTATATACGGATCAAACGGAATATTATACCTTTTAAAGCTCCTCTTCCGTGCCGGATTTCATTTATCCGCGCCTTTTATCATATCCCAATACTGCTTTTTTGCATTCTCACTTTTATTGTCCCCATATTCATAGTATTTTCTGTCCCTGATATTGTCGGGCAGATACTGCTGCTTTACATAGTGATTTGGATATGAATGAGGATATTTGTACTCTGTACCGTGATTTAATTTCTTTGCGCCCTCATAATGCGAATCCTTCAGGTGGGCGGGTATATCGCCCGTATCTGTTTTTGAAATATCGCCAAGCGCCATATCTATCGCACAAATTCCGCTGTTTGATTTCGGCGCGGTCGCAAGCAGGATAACGGCGTCCGCAAGCGGTATTCTCGCCTCGGGGAAGCCCAGCTGCTGTGCCATATCAACGCACGATTTTACTATCGGGAGCGCCATGGGATATGCAAGCCCTATATCCTCTGCGGCAATCACCTGTAAACGTCTGCAAATGCTCGGCAGATCGCCCGCCGCTATGAGCCTTGCAAGATAATGTATAGCCGCATTTTCATCCGAGCCGCGTATGGATTTTTGAAATGCGCTTAAAATATCATAGTGACTGTCCCCGTCCTTATCATATTTAAGAGCCTTTTTCTGAGTTGCTTCAACCGCAATATCAAGGTCGATATTTATTTTTTCTCCCTTATCCACCTTAGCCGACAAAAAGGCGATTTCCAAAGAATTCAGAGCTTTTCTCACATCGCCGTTTGCGGTGTTTGCCATGTGCCGTATCGCATCCTCGGACACGGATATTTCATAGCCCTTATAATCATCGTTTTTCAAAATCTCAACGGCGCGGTAAAGCGCTGTTTCTATATCGTCCGGCTCGATATTTGTAAATTCAAATACCACGCTCCGTGACAATACCGCGTTATAGACATAGAAATACGGATTTTCGGTCGTACTTGCTATAAGCGTGATTTTTCCGTTCTCGATATATTCAAGCAGGGATTGCTGCTGTTTTTTGTTAAAATGCTGTATCTCGTCAAGATACAACAAAACCCCGTCGGGCGCCAAAAGGCTGTCAAGCGACGCAACGATATCCTTTATATCCGATACGGACGCATTTGTGGCGTTTAATTTCCTTAATGTCTTACCTGTGCGCTCGGCTATGATATTTGCGACCGTCGTCTTTCCGACGCCGCTGGGCCCGTAAAATATCATATTGGGTATCTCGTTATTTTCTATGATGTTCCTTAACAGCTTACCCTTTGCCAGCAGCGCCTTTTGTCCCACCACATCGTCAAGGCTGCGCGGACGTATCCTGTCCGCCAAAGGTGTTCTTGCCATTTTAATTTTCTTCCTTCTTCAACGCATTGTATTCATCGTATATCGAGCCGCCCTCTTCCCTATCGTCATCAAGTGCGTTATATTCGTCGTATATCGAGCCGCCGCCCTCTTCCTCGTCATAAAAATCCTTTGGCGGCGCAACAGGTTCCTTTAACGTAAACACGGGCGTTTGGAACGGAGCGTCAAGCTTTTTGTCAATTAAATCGTCGATCTCTTTTCTGAGCGCATCCACTGCCTCCTCGGATACTGTTGTAAGCGCAGTTCTGTTCCACTTTGAGGTGTCGGATAAAAGTTCCTTTGCCTTTTTATAATCGCCCCTCATAACGGCAATCTGCGCACCGTGATAATAGCCCTCGATAAATTCGGGATTTTCCTCACGGACATATCCGTTTATTTCCTCCGCCATTTCATAATCGCCCTGAAGATAATAGCATATAGAAACGTTATCCTGTATGTCGCGGTCGTCTTCATCGTAATCGTATGCTTCTTCACAGAATTTTGTGGTTTCCTCCGGATCCTTGCCAAGCACAAGCATTATCATACCCATAAGCCCGTAAAGCGATTTCGTTGTATACCCCGCCTCATAGCAGTCCATACCGTCACGCAACGCCTCCTCGTATCTGCCGAGCTTGTAGTAGGCAAGGGAGCGCTGTCTTTTTGCGATGTATCTGTCTTTTTCTTCAAGCGACTTAAGCTTTATATACGCGTCAAGTATCTCCAACGCCTTCTCACTCTCGTCCATTTTTATAAGCATATATGCGTATGACATTCTCTGTGTGAAATTCATCCGCTTATAGCCCTTTTTGCCGTACCTTCTTACGGCGTCATAATCACCCGCCGCAAACGCCTTCTGCGCCTTAATTGCCTGCAGTCTCGGAATAAACTTGTATATCAGAAACGCCGCAGCAAACACCGCCGCAATTATCCCGTAAACAAGCCCTTTCTTGAACGCAAGCGCAACTACCGCAGCCATAAGTATATATGTTATCAATCCCATCAGTGTGTTCTCCTTTTGTCGATAATTTCTATATTGTCAAGCTGACTCTTGAAATTCCGTCTTACCGCTTCGAGATATTCACGCCTTAAAAGCGTCCTTTCACGTATTTCGTCCTCACTGAGCTCTATCCCCGATTTTACCTTTCTTGCCAGCTCGTTTATCCTGTCGATTTTTTTCTGTTCCATTTTCAAAAACCTCTCGGTATCATTCCCAATAATTAAGCGTCTGTCCTATTCCCTCTTCAAGCGCCCTTTGCGTTTAAAACATACGTCTTTTCAACATCGGCAATAGCCATATCCATATCAAGAACGCCTGCGGTTTCCATTGCTTTGTTATTCAAAAATAAAATGTCCGCACTCATCGTATACCCCTTCTTCATATATTTTTTTAATGTCCTATTTTGTGTATTTTTCTATGTACTTATCGTATACGCGCATATATTCCTCGGATTTGTTCTCATGCACAAGCTTCAAGTGCTTATGCGGATCGAAATTTGCCGCCGAGTTGCTGTTCATCTGCTCTACCGCCAAGCTTATATTTGAGCAGTATGCGCTTATTCTTTCAAGCGAATTTACAATATCCAGAAATACTATGCCCGTTTCGTAATTACATTCCTTATTCGACAAACGCTCCAGATGCTCGGAACGCAGATTATCCTCCAGATAATCAACAACGTCTTCAAGCGGATGCACCGCAGCGGCAAGCCGCACGTCCTCCGCATCAAACGCCTGAACGGTCATATCCATAAGCTTTTCAACCGCTTTATACATATTCAAAAGCTGTTTCATGCCCTTTTCGCTTATTGGGTGTACCTCCTTTAGCCTGTCAAGCGCCTTTGCGATTATAAAGGCGTGGTCGCCTATTCGCTCGGTATCGTTTATTACATGGAGCATGGTAGTTACCGCCGCACTGTCGTTATCGGTCATGGAACGGTCTGTAAGACGCATAAGGTACTGCGTGATATCGGACTCATATCTGTCCACAAGCGATTCCGTCCTATGTACCTCCTCTGCGCCAAAGCTCGCCTCGCCCGTAAGATTTTTATAACACATATTCACGCTCTCGCGGGATAGCATCATCATATTTACTATCTCACGCCTTGTCTGATTGATCGCAAGAGTCGGAGTGTTTAAAAGTCTTAAATCAAGCGACAGTCTGTATTCATCTTCCTCTTCATTTTTTCCACGCTTAACGATAAGATTTACAAGCGCAACCAGCGGCTTTGACAGTGCTATCATTACAAACGAATTAAAGATGTTGAATGCGATATGGAAGCCCGAAACATTGAACATAGTTGCCGGCGATACCCACAGATGTGCGGGCAAAAGTCTGCCGACACCGCATACCCAAAGCAATATGGCCGCTATAAGCATGCCGCCTACCATAAAGAATGCGTTTAAAAGTGCAGCTTTCTTTGCGTCGGTATTTGCACCCATCGACGACATCAGAGCAGACACACATGAGCCGACGTTACAGCCCAGAACTATTGCCGCCGCCGTCGGGAACGATATTGCGCCCGTCATCGCCGCCGCCTGCAATATACCTATCGACGCCGACGAGGACTGTATAACGACCGTCAGTACAAGACCCACCAAAATACCCAATACGGGGTTTTCAAGACTTTCCATAAACGGCTGGAACCAGGGCAGCTGATTAAGTCCGTTCATTGCGCCGCTCATGGCGTCCATACCCAAAAACAGTATGCCAAAGCCCGCAAGTATCGTACCCACGTTTATAGCCCTGTTCGTTTTAACGAACATTATAAGCACTATTCCCGCCGCAAGCGCCATAGGAGCTAATGTAGAGGGCTTGAACATCTGCAAAAACCAAAGGCTGTCGCCTATGCCGTTTAACGATACTATAACCGAGGTTATGGTAGTTCCGATATGTGCGCCGAGCATTACACCCACCGACTGCGAAAGCGTCATAAGCCCCGCATTTACAAAGCCGACGACCATAACGAGCGTCGCGTTGGAGCTTTGGATTATCGCAGTCACGACCGCACCGACAAGCAAGCCCTTGAACAGGCTTCCCGTAAGACGGTCAATGATCTGCCCCATTTTCTTGCCTGCCACCTTTTCAAGTCCGTCGCCCATGGTATTCATACCGTACAGGAACATCGCAAGACCGCCGAGCAGAGTTAAAATATTTGCAAAACTCATATATCAGTTCTCCTTCGTATGAGTGATTTTTTATGTGATTTAATAGCCGAGCACCTCGGGTACAAGAACAACGCTTATGCGCTTGGGGAAATATGTAGAGCCCTCGCATATGCTTGTCACATTGCAAACTCTGGGCTGAACGGTACAGTCAGAGCATCTCATGTTGCCGTCCGCCGCGCACGGAGTTTTATGCGTAAGCCGCCTTGCATTCATAGGCGCAATGGACTTTGCGCGCTTTATTCCCTCTTCAACGTTCTCAACTATCTTGTTCACGCCCGCAACGATTATTACCTTTTTAGGTCCGAATACTATCTGTGATGTGCGGTTTCCGGAGCAGTCGATATTGACAAGCTGACCGTCCATTGTAACAGCGTTTGTACTTGATACGAACACATCGGCAAAATAACCCTCACGGTATTTATTGAGCATATCCTCAAAATCCTTTGCGTTGTATCTGTCTATAAAGTTATATTTATCGCTTCTTATCTCGTCAAGTATTCCCGTTTCATTTAAGGTAACGCTCCCGCCTACCGCTATTTTTGCGCCCTCGGGGATCATATCCATAACGATTTTTCTCGCCTCGTCCCTGTCCTTTGCAAAAATCGGATCGTACTGTCTTTTTTCAAGTCCCTTCATGCAATCGTATATTTTTCTTTCGTATGCCCATCTTTTTACATCATTCATAACAATTACCTTCCTTTCAAAATCCGCGCGGGCAAAACTGCCCATATTCCGCTAAGATACATTTTACTACAAAATCAAAATAAAATCTATAGTATTTGTGAAATTTGTGATATTTTTTTTCGTCAAAAAAAGGAGCAGTGATGCTCCCTTTCCCGATCATCCGAATATTTCCTTTATCTGCTGATGCGTGCAGTTGAGCTTCAATGCTTCGTCTGCATATTTTCTTGCGTTCTCCGTATCGCCCAAACCCAAATACCCAAGCGCCGCCATAAAATTACAGTGGATCTTGTTGTTCTTTGTAAGGTCGCCCTCGAATATGAGAAAATCGGGCAGAGAAACGGCAAAATAATCAATGCTCACGGTATCGCCGATATGCTCCTTCGCATATTCTATGAACGCCTCAAACCGCCTGTTTGCCTCATCACGTTCTCCAAGCTCATAAATCGCCTTTGCCGCATAATACATCATCTGCGGCGGCAGGTCGTTATAATACATCGCAGAGGACAGGTCAAATCCGCCTCGTGATGCAAGACGGTATGCCTCCTCCTTTTTCTTATCATCGTCATAGAGATTGCCGAGCATACAGTAAATATCGTTGTCCGTATTCCCTATAAGCTTACCCTCGCCCAGATTATGCGGATAATAAAGTGCCTGCTCAAGATACCCGATTGCTGTTTCCCTATCCGCTTTTTTTGCCATATTCATAAGCGATATCCTGTACTGCGCGGGGATTTTTCCCTCTCCGCCCTCCCAGGGATGGAAATTGTGGCTCATAATCCGCTTGTATGCGTTTTCATACTCACCGTTTAAATTAAGCAGGGTTATGTATTCGGTATACAGATCGTCACGCTTTTCCAAAAGTCCGGAATTGGCGTTCATATTATCAAGCCTCATATCAAGCGGATAATTGAGCGTCTTATAAAGCTGGTCAAGCTCAAAAAATACCCTCGCGTCGGTCTTGTCCATAGAAAACGCTTTTTTGAGCGCACAGACTGCCATATCTTTGTCATGGAGCTTATTATAATATACAAGCGACAGGTTTCTGTATACCGTAGGCAGACTGATTTTGTCGGCACATTTTTCCCAAAGCTCCTTTGATCTTTCCCATAAGCCCCTGTCGTAATACAGACAGCCCAGATAATATGCCGCATAATTTCCGCCGGCATTAACGGCGTTTTCCAAAACGGCAATATCATAAAGCCTGTTCGGGAAGCAGTAAAGGCTTGATGATAATTCCGCCTTTTCAAGCTCGCCAAAATCGCCGCCGCACATAAATCTGTAATAATGGAGCATGGGGTCGTCATCATTTGGGGCAAGCGCCAGCACCTTCAGCGCCTCATCGCACATATACGCGTTCATATATGAAAGAGCAAGCTCGATATAGTTATGGTTATCTCCGCGCATCAGTGCTTTGAAATCTTTTGCGCCCTCGCCCGTAAGCAGCATAAGCTCGTATGATGACGCATGGTCAAGCGCGTCGATACGCCTTGTTTCATTTGCAAAGGCTATTGCTTTATCATATTGCCCCGCCAATCTCAAAAGAGCCGTTTTAAGAGTTCTTGCCTGCATATTATGAGCGCCTTTTACAAGTGATTTTTCAACAAACGAAAGCGCCGTATCATTATCCTCACTAAGACACGCAAGCTGATAGAACGCCTTGTCCTGCTGGTTCCCGTCCCATACCGCTTTATAAAATGCGTCAAACGCCTTATCGCGCTCGCCTACTGCCTTTTGGGCAAGCCCCAGATTATAATACGGCTCACAGTCATACGGGTTTGGATTTTTCCAGGTCGAGGACTTTATCGCCGCTTCAAAATACGGTATGGATTCCGAAAATCTGCCCTTATTGTATAAATATTTTCCGTATCCGTTATTTAATCTTATATCTGCGCCGTCCCTCTTTAAGCCCTCAAGATAATACGGCTCGGGCGAATATGTGGCGTGACGGTACTGTTCAAGATGCGTTGCGGCAAGGAACAGCTTTTCGTTTGTAGGTATCTCTTTGGGTGCGCTCAACGCCTGCGCAGGCGACGGAACATCGCAGGCACCGTCTTTTTCGGGTACATAGCAAAGAATTTCCCTGCCGTCCTTTAAAGCGCTTAATTTAAGCTGTGTTTTGTCGATATCGGGTATCAAAAGCTCCTTTTCAAACGACATATCCGGCGTCAAACGGACCTTTTCCGTGTATACTTCCGTGCCGTCATATAAAAGCGACAACGTCACCTCGCCAAGCTCCAGGGGCGAATATGCTCTTATATACGCCTTATCCGCTTCAATATCAAGCCCCATTGCAATATCCAACGACGCATTTTTTATTGCGCCGACGCCCTTATACGGCATAAAATACTGCTTAAAGGTCTTTTCCTCATACGGCTTTAAATATGTAAAATCAGGCTGATTATCCGTAAACATTCCCGTCATAAGCTCAATATACGGTCCGTTTTCATCGGTCAGGTTTCTGTCCCACGCCCTTCCGAAATCGCCGTTGCCCCATGTCCATTGCTTCTTGCCGGGC
>CACZPW010000233.1 GCA_902783115.1 uncultured Ruminococcus sp.
TGTGGGGAACGGATAAAAAGCTCAGATACGGATATGTTTACCGCGCCGGCTACAGCGATTCTGATGAAAAATATTATGTGCGTATGCTTACCGAAAACGGCGATATGGAGCTTATGCATTTTTCGGACAGAGTCAGGATCGACGGCACGACGAAAAAACTCAGTGATGCATGGGAGGAGCTGTCCGAATATATTGCATCCGATAAAAAATACAGAATAGTGCGCTACAGAATCAAAAACGGTGAAATATCGGTAATAGACACAGCTCAGAATATCGGAAGCATAACACGCTTTGACAAGGCGGAGGATTCAAATGATTCGCTTACGGTATATTATGAAGGCGAGCTTATGTTCAGCGAAGGCGGAGCAACATTCTCACCGTCATTTAACCTTGTTGCCCATACGGTAAACTTTGTGGTGCCGTCGGAAACGGATGCGTCTGCGGGGGATATTTCCAAATACCGTGTTGAAGATACGGATTATTTTGTAAACAGCAACAGCTATGATATTGTTGCGTATGATATTGCCGCCAACTCATCCGCCGGTGCTACCTTGTCGATAGACGCCGGAAATGCCGCCGGCGTAGGAGTTGATACACCGTCGGCAGTCGTTTCGGAAATAAGAAAGGCTGTAGACGAAGATTATGAGCAGATATATGCGCTGACCCTGTGGGAAAACGGTACTTTTACGGAGTATTTTACAAAATACGACTGTGAAGGGGATATAAACAAGCTTGGAATAGGCGACATAATAAGATACAAGATCCGTGACGGTAAAATAGTCTATCTTATTATTGACTATGATCTGTCCGAAGACAGCTTTTTGGCGGATGTGACAAAACAGCGCGGGAGGCTTGAGTATTTCGGCGGCAGGGTGTTTAGTATCAGCGGAGGATATGCTTATATATATACAAGCAAGAATACACTGAGCGTACCTGTTGATTTTGCGGATCTGAGAAATACAAAGCTTGGCGGAGCGCCTACCGTACTGGTAGAGATCGGTGAAAAGGGACGCATAGTTTTAAAAAATATCTCGGTAAATACCATTCGTGATTATATTTCGACCGGAGAAGGAGCCGACAGGATAGTAATAAGACAAAAATATTATGTTCCGCAGTTAAATGTGGTTTACAGAATGGGGGAATAGCAATTGAAAACTGTGAATGGTAATAAAAAAAGCAAATTGTCGGACAACAAATATATAAAGGATATTGTGCAGAACAGGGAAGTATATATATTATTCATTCCGGTACTTATATATTACGTCATATTCAAGTATCTTCCCATGACGGGAACAATAATTGCATTTAAGGACTACATTCCGGCAAGAGGCGTGTTAGGCAGCCCGTGGGTTGGGTTTAAGCATTTTGAACGGTTTTTCACTTCACCCAGAGCATGGCTTGTAATAAGGAATACGTTTAAAATAGGCGTAGCCAATATGGTTTTCGGATTTCCGGTACCGATCATCATAGCAGTATTGTTCAACGAATTAAGAAATAAATATTTTAAACGTACGGTGCAGAGCGTGTCATACCTGCCGCATTTCATATCGCTTGTTGTTGTATGCGGTATGATACGGCAGTTTACCTCCGAAGACGGATTTATAACGGCTGTAATCGCGATGCTGGGCGGGCAAAGGCAAAGCCTGCTCAATGTTCCCGAGTATTTCCTGCCTATCCATGTAATATCGGGCATATGGAAGGAAATGGGCTGGAATTCGATAGTTTACATCGCAGCCATTTCGGGAATAAATGCGGAGCTGTACGAAGCGGCAAGGGTTGACGGCGCTTCAAGAATAAGGCAGATTTGGTCTGTGACGCTGCCAGGAATACTTCCCACGATC
The DNA here is from genome assembly GCA_902783115.1 of uncultured Ruminococcus sp. Classification (GTDB taxonomy): domain Bacteria; phylum Bacillota; class Clostridia; order UBA1381; family UBA1381; genus 12844. The sequence continues at coordinate 1,842 of CACZPW010000233.1, forward strand.
ATCGTTATGCTGATACTACGTGTGGGAAGCATCATAAGCGTAGGCTATGAAAAGATAATTTTGCTTTATAACCCGATAATATACGATACATCGGATGTAATATCCACGTATGTATACCGTACCGGTTTACAGCAGTTTGAATACAGCTTCAGTACGGCGATCGGATTATTCAATTCGGTAATCAACTTCATATTCTTGTTCGCAACCAATAAGCTGAGCAGGAAAATAAGTGATACAAGCCTGTGGTAAAGGGGGGTGCTGAAATGAAAATGACAACAGACGAAAAAGTGTTTGGCGTAATAAACACCGTATTCATGCTTTTTATAATATTCATTACGCTCTACCCGTTTTGGTATGTTATCGTGGCATCGTTTAGCGATAACAGCGCAGTCCTTACAAACCGGGGGCTTATGCTTTTACCGAAGGGATTCAATTTTAACTCCTATGCCAAGGTACTTAAAAATCATATGATATATACGGGTTATTGCAACACAATTATCATATTGGTATGCGGTACGGTATTGAATCTCATTATGACGGCACTCGGTGCGTTTGTACTTTCACGCAAGAATTTAAAGCTCAAAAAGCTGCTGATGATCATAGTTGTGGTTACGATGTACTTTGACGGAGGTATAGTTCCGCTGTACCTGGTCGTAAAAAATCTCGGTCTTATAAATACAAGGTGGGCATTGATGCTGCCGGGACTTATTTCAACCTACAATCTTGTAATACTGAGAACGGCGTTTGAAGCGGTGCCCGCAAGCCTTGAGGAATCGGCAAAAATAGACGGTGCGTCGGCTTTGAGGATTTTGTGCTGGATAATTATCCCGCTGTCAAAGCCTACTCTTGCGGTGTTGATTTTATACTATGGTGTAGGATATTGGAATTCGTGGTTCTCGGCAATGATATATTTGAAGGACAGAAGCCTGTATCCGCTTCAGCTTGTGCTTCGTGAAATATTGATAAGCGGAAGTAACACGGATATGCTTTCCGGCGCCGATACAGAGATACAGATATCGGAAACTCTTAAATATGCCGTGATAGTTGTATCCACATTACCGGTTTTGTGTATTTACCCCTTCCTGCAAAGATTTTTCGAGAAGGGTATTATGGTAGGTGCAGTTAAAGAATAAACAGAAAGGAATTTAAAAAAATGAAAAAAATAATTATTGCATTGTTTCTTGCTATAACAGCTGTGTCTTTATCAGCCTGCGGAGGAGGCGTCGATCAAACCGGCTCCGCAATAAAAACCCCCGTCGGCGAATATCCCGTTGAATGTGACGATACTCTTACATATTGGGTGGGATATAGCGGACTTGCCGCACAGGGTATCAATAATTTCAAGGAGTTACCGTTCTTTCAATGGATGAAAGAGGAAACGGGTATCAATGTGGAATATATTCACCCCGTTGTCGGGCAGGAAAACGAGCAGCTCAATATTATGCTTGCGTCAGGAGAATTGTACGACATCATAGAGCGTGACTTTTACAATTTCCAGGGCGGCCCCGAGGGCGCAATAAAGGACGGATACATAATCAGGCTCAATGATGTTATCGACAAGTATGCTCCGAATCTGAAGAAATTTCTCAAGGACAATCCGGAAATAGACAAAATGGTAAAAACCGATGAGGGCAGCTACTACTGCTTCCCGTTCATAAGGGGCGACAAACTGCTCAATACCTACCAGGGACCGGTGATCCGTTCGGATCTGTTGGCAAAGGCAGGGCTTGAGATACCCGAAACGGTAGACGAATGGGAGACGGTGCTTCGCGCATTTAAAGATATGGGCGTAAAGAAGCCGTTTTCGGTTGCATTTTCAAACTGGAACAAGAGCGCCATATTTATGGGTGCGTATAACATAAGAAAAGGCTGGTTTGTAGAGGACGGAAAGGTAAAATACGGCGAATATGAAGATTCGTATAAGGATTTCCTGACCAAAATGAATCAGTGGTATAACGAGGGACTTTTGGACAGCGATATCGCATCTGTTGACCAAAAGACCGTAGACAGCAAGATGATTTCCGGAGATATAGGCGCTACGGTTGCAAATACCATGAGCGGGCTTGGCACATACGTTTCGCCGGGACGTGCGAACAATCCCGAGTATAATCTTGTTGCGGCGCCGTATCCGGTTCTCAAAAAGGGCGACAAGTGTAACTTTTCGCAAATGACGCTTGCATACAGCTCGTTCGGAAGTCCTGCCATTTCGACGCAGTGTAAGAATGTTGAGCTTGCGGCACGTCTGCTTGACTATGGCTACAGCGAAGAAGGCAGGATGATGATGAATTTCGGCCGTGAGGGCGAGAGCTATAATACGGTCGACGGATATCCGAGATATTCGGATAAGGTCATGAAGCCTGAGAACGGTATGTCACCGAGTGAAGCCAAGAGCCAGTTTACATATCCGACAGGCAGCGGCCCGTATATCCAGGACAGAAGAGTCATGGAGCAAATGGCGATAACGGACGAACAGAAAGCTTCGCTTGAGATCTGGGCGGATACAAACGCCGAAAAATATTTACTGCCTCCGATAACACATACGATTGAAGAAACGGAAGAGATCACATCGATTCAGAACGATATTACAACGTATGTAAATGAGATGTATTATAAATTTATGGTTGGAGTAGAGCCGCTTGATAATTTTGACGAATACAAGGCGCAGCTTGAAAAACTCGGAATGAAGAAGCTTCTGGAGGCAAAGCAGAATGCATACGAAAGATACATTAACCGATAAAAAACTATTCAGGGAAAGCGCGGACAAAAAGCTTTGGGAAAAGATACGGGAAGATGAAGCGTATGAGGATTTCAGGAAAAATCTTGCCGAGGCGTGGGAGCAGACGGAGAAAAAGCCGCTTATGCCGCTGACCTTTGACCTGTTTATGATGTGCAAAAACACCGGGTCAAGGTGGGAATATGAGCAGGAGTATTTCGCAAGGCGGCTTGCCCTCAACACCAGCTTTATGAGCTATATGATCTACGGCGATGAAAAGTATCTCAAAAAGCTTGAGAATGTCATTATGCTTATCTGCGATGAGTACACATGGGCGCACCCTGCCCACGTTGTGGATATAGACGACAGTGAAGAGCTCAGTGTATATATTGAGCTTTTCGCCGCCGAAACGGGTCATGCCCTGAGTGAAATATTGTATATTATCGGTGATAAGCTTGATAAACGTGTTTCAAGCAGAATACGCATGGAGGTCAGGCGCCGTATAATTCTATCCTTCCTTAATAATACTTACCGCTTTGAGAAAATGCAGCTGAACTGGGCGGCGGTGTGCGGCGGCAGTGTCGGTATGGCGTATATATATATGGCACCGGATATGTTTCCGTTGGTAAAGGCAAGGATAAAGGGATGCCTTGAAATGTATTTAAAATGCTTCGGTGATGACGGCGTATCCACAGAGGGCTTGGGCTACTGGGTGTACGGTTTTGGCTATTATCTTTACTTTGAGGAGCTGTATAAGGATTTTACGGGCAGTTATCTGATACCTCCGGTGGAAAAGCATAAGGAGATAGCAATGTTTTTCCAAAGAGCTAATATCAGAGATGATCTGATAATCAGCTTTTCCGATACGAACATACATAACGCCCTGTATCCGGGCATGATTTTCAAGCTGCACGATATATACGGTGATGATATCCGCATACTGCCAAAGGGTGCATATACGAACAAAATCGTAACGGGCGATAACTGTTACAGATTTGCTCACTGTATAAGGAACTTCCTTTGGTATAAGCCGGAGCTGATCCCATTATCCGGACAGCATGAGAATGAGACGGTTTTTCTCAAGGATGCGCAATGGTATATAAAAAGGGCGGACGCTTATGTATTTGCCGTAAAGGGCGGCAATAATGACGAGCCGCATAACCATAACGATGTCGGGAGCTTCATAATTTCCGACGGCAAGGAACAGCTTCTTGCCGATGTGGGAAAGGGCAGATACACACAGCAATATTTTGATCCGAAAACAAGATATGACTATCTGTGCTGTTCGTCACGGGGACATAGCGTACCCATTATTGACGGTCATGAACAATGTGAGGGTAAAGACTGTAAGGCAAGGATATGTGAGCAATCCGATGACGGTATAGTAATGGATATAGGCGCAGCCTATAACAGTTCCGATATTATATCGGTGATGAGAAAATTTGCGTTTTTTGAGGACGTTATCAGGCTTACGGACAGTGTGCGCCAAAGTAAGAACACTTCATGGACAGACAGGTTTGTAACTACTGCAGAGCCTGCCGTAATCGGAAGCACCGTTACGGTAGGCGGACTGAAAATAAATAACAGTTTTGGTATTACGCCTGTCATATCAAGCGCGGATATAGACATTCACGGAGCCGGAGACGGAAAAAGACGGATATATCTGATAGATTATGAAACAAAAGAACGGGAAATAGAATTTGAATTCGTAATTTGAACAGAAAATAAAAGACCGGTGGAGATAAGGCGAAATGCAATTAAAAGATGTATCAGCACGCAATAAGCTGTTTAGGGAGAGTACAGATAAAGGGCTTTGGAAAACCATACGGGACGATGCGGCGTATGCGGGGTTCAGAAAAGATTTGGAGGGGGCTTGGGAGCAGGCGGAAAAAAATCCGCTTACGCCCCTGACCTTCGATCTGTTTATGGTATATGAAAATACCGGCTCAAGATGGGAGTATGAGCAGGAGTATTTTGCAAGGCGGCTTGTACTTAACAGCAGCTTTATGTGCTATATGATTTACGGCGATGAAAAATATCTTAAAAAGCTTGAAAATATCATTATGATTATCTGTGACGAGTACACATGGGCAATCCCGGCTTGCGGTGCGGCGGATGTAACGGACTGTGAAAAGGTCAGCATATACATTGAATTGTTTGCCGCCGAAACAGGTCAGGCTTTGAGCGAAATACTGTATATCCTTGGCGACAAGCTGAACAAACGTGTTTCAAGCCGGATACGGTATGAGGTGAATAGGCGTATCATCTCGTCATTTCTTAACAATACCTACCGCTTTGAGGAGATGAAGCTCAACTGGGCGGCGGTATGCGGCGGGAGCGTCGGAATGACGTACATTTATATGGCGCCGGTGCTGTTCCCGTTGGTAAAGGCAAGGATAAAAGCGTGTCTTGAAACGTATCTGGAATGTTTTGGTGACGACGGCGTATCTACCGAGGGGGTAGGCTATTGGGGTTACGGCTTTGCCTATTACCTTTACTTTGAGGAGCTTTATAAGGAATTTGCGGGCGAATATCTGATACCGATGCAAAAAAAGCATAAGGAGATCGCCATGTTTTTCCAGAGAGCGTATATCAGCGGAAATCTGGTGATAAGCTTTTCGGATACAAGCATTCATAATGCGGTAATGCCGGGTATGATTTTCAGGCTAAATGATATATTCGGTGACGATGTCCGCATATTGCCTGAGGATTCCTATGCGAAAAAGCCGGTAACGGGTGATACCTGCTACAGATTTGCAAGCTGTATAAGAAGCTTCCTTTGGTATAAGCCCGAAAAAATCCCGTCTGCATATCCAAAGGCGAAGGAAACGATTTTTCTCAAGGATGCGCAGTGGTATATAAAAAGGACGGACGCTTACGTATTTGCCGTAAAAGGCGGAAATAATGACGAGCCGCATAACCATAACGATATCGGAAGCTTTATAATTTCCGACGGCAAGGAGCAGCTTTTGGCGGATCTTGGCAGGGGCAAATACACTCAGCAATACTTTGAACCCGAAACAAGATATACCCACCTTTGCTGTTCGTCATTCGGACACAGCGTGCCGATCATCGGCGGCATGGGTCAGTGCGAGGGAAAAGAGTGTAAAGCAAAGATATATGACTATTCCGATGCACATATAGCGATGGATATAGGCGCCGCATATAACAATGCGGATGTCGTATCGCTAAAGAGAAGCTTTAATCTCGGCGATACCGTTATAAGGCTTACGGACGAGGTGGATCGGAAGGGGAGCATATCGTGGACGGACAGGTTTGTCAGCCTGATTTTGCCGGATATCAAAGGGGATGCCGTCAGGATAGGCAGTATGAAAATATATAACAGTCTTGGGATAACACCGATAGTATCAAGTGAAGAAATGGAATTGAACGGAAACGGAAAACGGCGTGTGTATCTTATAGACTATGAAAAAAAAAGGAAAAAAATCGAATTCAGATTTGAATTTTAAGTTGGGAGTTGTAATTATGCGTAGCAGAAAATTGTGCATATTATTGTGTCTGTGCATCGTTGCCGCAGTATTTCCGGCATATTCAAAAGCGGAAGCGGAATGCGAATATCTGCTGTATGACGATTTTGAATACGCTCTTGCCGCAAATACGGCGCCTGTGGCGTATACAAGTGATTTTAACAGAAACAGATTATTGGAGGTTGACGGTACAAGAACTACAACCTCTGTACGAATAGCGGAGGAAAAAGGCAGTAACGCGTTTTTCATATCCACGCAGGGCTTTACGGGTAAAAGCCTGTTAGAGAGTTGTATTGATTATAGGTACTTACCTAACGTAACCGAAGGAGATGTAACCTGTGAGTTCAGCATTTGTGCACCGGTGTCGCATTCGGATAAGGCGGCGGCAAGATTTACATTGCCTGTAAACGGTCAAATACCGATTCTTGCATTGTTCAACAATCAGAAAAAAATTTATATAAATGAAAAATATTATGCACCGTGGGAAGCAGGTAAGTGGTACTCTGTTGCCGTAACCGTTCATATAGACACAGATGTATGCGACATATATCTTAACGGGGTATGCGTTGATAGAGGTGTAGCACTTGCCAGTGCGCCGGACGGTATAGAAACCGTAGGTGGACGGGTAAAGGTTTCGTCGATTATGATGCCTGTAAGTGACGGAGCAAGTGCCGATAACATGGTAGGCTATGATGACATACGGATTTATAAGGGTGATTATAAACCCGGAGCATATAATTTTAAACAGAGTGATTTGACTGCACCGCTAAACCGTTATAAGCAGATATACCTTGGCGAGGATGCAACGGTTGACGAATTTTGTTCGGATTTGCAGTATCAGTCGACGGTATATACCGATAACAGCTTTTGTGAGAAAGTAAGCGGTAATGTATCAGACGGTAATTACGCAGTCATGGCATATCCCGGCGGTGTATGCACTTATGAAATTATAAAGCCCGTAGCATTTGACGGTATGGAGGCATCGGGATATGCGACTTCATCAGCCATGGAAATGTCGGAATACTTTTCTCAGTCCGCACACCCAAGAATTATGCTTAACAGCAATAAAATCAATCGAATAAAGGCTTTAAGGGATACAGACAGGGTTGTAAAAAAATTAAGTTCAAAAATCATACGCTATGCAGACAAATATCTGAACGCCGAGAGATTAGTGTACAGTGATAATGCAGACACAGCGCTTAGCAATGCCCGGACACTCAGAGACCATACATTTTATTTGGGTATGGCATATCTGCTGACGGGGGATGAAGAGTATCGACAGCATTTATGGACTGATTTATCAGACGCCGGAAATTTCAGTGATTGGGGACACTCCGCAAAGTTTTTGGCAACAAGCGAGGCTATGGCGGCATTCGGCGTGGCGTACGATTGGCTTTATGACTGCTGGAGCAATGAAGAGCGTGAATTTCTTGAAAATGCAATTATGGATTTAGGGCTGTACCAGTCTCTGCGTGCCTATTGCGGCAGAATGACCGGGATAAGCTCAAGCTATACATGGCCGTATGACTATGGGAACTGGAATGCGGTATGTAACGGCGGCACACTGATTGCGGCTACGGCAATTTATGAAACCGCACCCGATTTGTGTTCGGTGACAGCTTCAAACGCCATAAAAAGCATAGGATATATGATGAATAGCTTTGCACCTGACGGTGCATGGCATGAGGGTATTGGATACTGGTCATATATGATGCGTTATCTTGTACCCGGACTGCAGGTTCTTGATATGAATTACAGTCATGATTTCGGCTTTGAGAATGCAGTCGGCTTTGATAATACGATAGAGTTTATGCGTGCGGTCAACGGTTCGTGCGGAATAAATAATTTCCATGATGTTGAATACAGTGCAGGAGATTTGTCCTTTGACTATTTATATTGGTTTGCGGACAAGCTCAACAGTATCGAATACTTCAATGAGCGGACGGAGAGTATTGACATTTCGGGTGCAGGCTCGATTTATGATTTGCTGTTTTATAATCCCGATAAAGATTATGAACATACCGAAGGAATAAAGGAGCTTGACGCATATTTTGGAAATGTTGAGTATGTAAGTATGCGTTCAGCGTATGCCTATGATGCGGTGTATCTTTCATATCATACCGATAATAAAGAGTGCTCACACAATCATGCGGATGACGGCTCGTTTGTGCTGGATATGCTGGGTGAACGTTGGGCAATGGATTTGGGCAGGGACTCATATTCCTTGCCGAGATATTTCAGCAATAAACGCTATGATTATTACCGTACAAGAGCGGAAGGACATAACACTCTTGTGATAAATCCTGATAGCAGTGCGGGACAGGCAGTAGGCGTCAATACTCAGGCACAAAGACCTGTTGATACGGGAGAGATTGTATATTCAATAGCCAATCTTACCAATGCATACAGTAATGGTGCAAGCTCTTTACGGCGCGGATTTATGCTTACTGATAACAGGAGCAATGCAGTGATAAGGGATGAAATATCACTTAAAGCACTCAGCGATGTTTATTGGTTCATGCATACCGACGCACAAATACAGCTCAAAAACAATACTACGGCTGTACTTACGAAGAACGGAAAATCGATAACGGTAAAATTGGCGTCGAATGCACAAACAGCTGAATTTTCCGTTATGGACGCAAAACCGTTGCCGACATCGCCGCAGTATGAGGGACAAGATGCCAACGAGGGCGTAAAAAAACTGGTTATAACAGCTAAAGAAAGCGGTAATATATATTTCCAGGTATCGTTTTCAGCTGATGCAAACTATGGATTTTCGGATACTCCGTTGTCTGAATGGAATAATATCCGTAAAACCATGTTGATGTCGGAAACGTTTGATGACGGGGTATTTACCGGAACCGTTGAGCAGGGAACCGCATTGATTGCGGCGGCAGGATATGCAAAAGAAGGAAAATCGCTTACTGTTGCAAAAAACACATCGGTAAGGTATGCATTTCCTCAGAGCCCAAACGGTAAGACCACGCTTGAATTTTCGGTGCGCGCGGCAGCCGGGGCGAAAGTAAGCAGTGCGGGTAATACACGGGTGGAATTTGGCGCCGACGGAACCATCAGATTTGACGGCGAGGCTGTGCAAGGCTGGACGGAAAACTATTGGTACCGTTTTGCCGCTGTAACGGACGGAAGCTCGGTCAAGCTGTATATCAACGGAAGATATGCGGGTGAAGGCTCAAATATCAGTATGTCAGGCGTGAACTTTGAAAGCGGTGCGGATAAGGCTTGTAAGCTTGATAATATCAAGGTATACGGCGGCGTATATTCATCAAAAGCGCCGGAGCTTACGGTAGGTGATGGCTGCTATCTTGAAAATAACACAATATACATAGTGTCACCGATAAGCTGTGATGAATTTTTAAACTCCTCATTCTCAAATATGGATATAAGCATATATTCCGATTTGACAAACGCTGTGGCGGCAGAAAATGTGTCTGACGGAGCTGCTGTGGTATTAAAGGACAGCGATCGAGATATTCTTGAATATTATAGAGTAAGTACGGAGCTGCCGCATGAGGATATACTTTTTTGTGATGTTGAGCTTGCAAAAAAGCTTGCCGATAATAAAGCTTTAGGTAAAACCATGTATTCGGGCAATATAAGCGCGACCGAGTTAAAGGGTACGGACGGCGTAACGACCTTAACGCGCGTCAAGGCTTCAGGCGGCGGCAAGAACGGAGTGTCGTATTACTTTGAGAAAATAAACTGTACCGATACAGATGAAATGACATTTGATTTCAAGTTTGTTCCTACCCTAACAGACGGTACGGTAACGTATGAAATAAGCGTTAAGGCACCTTCGGGAACATATGAAAATAGGGATAATTTCACAGTCTATCTTCCTTATAACAGTACATATAAGCGTATGATTGTCTTTGATAACAGCGGTTATATTATGTTTAACAATCAGCGGATTGAAAAATATAAACCGGGGTATTGGTACAATTTTGCGGTAAGCTTTGATGTCGGCACAAAATATGCGGATTTTTATATCAACGGATTGTGGCTTGGCAAAAA
>CACZPW010000234.1 GCA_902783115.1 uncultured Ruminococcus sp.
AAACGCCTTGTCAAGCTCGTCCTCAAGCCATGACTTCAGCGGCGTATCACGGCTTATAAGCGACCATTCGCCAAATGCCTTTACACTGTGATAATATTTAGGCTCGCATAAAAGCACGGCTTTTTTCTCACCCTTATCGGATAGATACATAAGCCCGTCATCGGACGGTATCTCATCGAACATATAGAATGTAAGCTCGTTCGTGTTTGATATACCGACAGGATCGGAGCCTATCGTGTCAAAGCCCTCATAATGCGACTGCGAATGTGCCTTTGTATCATAATGCCTAAGATCCTGGGCGTTCACCTCAGGGGTTATAAGCCACGCAGACAGCGTTCCTTCATCGCCGCTGAGTCCGTCCGCCATAAGCGAGGACGGGAATTTGCGCCAGAAATCAAGCATTGATAGCGCAATTCCGCCCGCTTCATCACCGATATACATAAGTCCCTTTGAACGGTGTCCGAAGCCTGCGCTTATCTCGGTGACATTTTGCGGTGCGGTCTTTTTTCTGACCTCATAGCTGTCGCATGTAAGCTGGTTTATCTTGTAGCTGTCCCAAACCGCCGTATCGTCAAGCATGGCGCGTACCTTTTCATCGTTTCTGTCAAACTCCAGAACCTCACCCGCTATCTGACGCAAATGGAACTGTTTTTCCCTCAAATCAATGGGATGCCATATATTTATGTACTGAATGAGCTCATGCATTACCCCGTAATCGCCCGTTATCTTGATACGGCGGTTATAATTATGCCCCGACATTTTACGCTTGAACTCTACCGCAATACCCTTTATAAAATCCTCGGCGGGGTTTCCGTCATAGAAAAAGGTATGTGTGATATGCGCCGCATATTCATTTTTATATACGGTAAACCTTATGACAAACGGTAAATATTCCCTGCCGTTTTTATCAACGTGCGTACCGCACACCTTAACGGTCGTCATAAGACCTATGGCACGCTCAATGCAAACATCGTTTATTTTTCCGTAAAACGGAGTTATCTTATTGCAATCGCACCCGTCAGCGTCCTTAAAGCGCGTTTCGTTAAGCACCTTTAAATATGCGTCCGCATAGGGCGTTTTCATAAGCACATTGCCCGACTTTGGAAATTCAAAGTCCATAACGCCGTTGTTGACAATAAATTCAGTGTCAAGCTCACGAACGGTATTACCCTCCGTTTCAAGACCTTTACCTACCGACACATACACGTTATCGGTCTGTATATCCGCACTGCAAGACATCCATTTTACACTGCCGTCCGGCCAGTATGCAATGGGAGCCGCCGAACACGGTATCTGATTTCCGTTATCATCAGTCAAGGATATGGACGCGTCAGACTTAACCTCGCGCTTGTCAAACGGCACGCCGAAGGTGACATACCCGTATTTTGAACGTCCTTCAAGCCAGTGCATTTTTATGCTTTTATTCATAAAATAATACCTCTTATTTTATAATCTTGCAACACCCGTATCCCGTGCGGCTTTTGCTACCGCTTGGGAAACTGCGCTTACAACTCTCTTATCAAAGGCGTCGGGGATAATATAATCCTCATTAAGCTCATCGTCCGTTATAATGCCTGCTATCGCCTTTGCCGCCGCAAGCTTCATTTCCTCGTTTATATCCGTTGCCCTTACCGACAGCGCACCCTTGAAAATTCCGGGGAACGCAAGAACGTTGTTTATCTGGTTTGGATAATCGGATCTTCCGGTACCCATTACCCTTACGCCTGCGGCTTTTGCCACATCGGGCATAACCTCGGGAACGGGATTTGCCATTGCAAATACAACCGGATCGGTGTTCATGGTTTTTATCATTTCAGCCGTCAGAAGATTCGGAGCCGAAACGCCTACAAACAAGTCCGCACCCACAAGCGCGCCCTTCAGATCAACATCCGTATTATCGGGATTTGTAAGCTCGGCAAGCTTTTTCTGTTCATCGTTCATCAAAGGATTGCCCCTGTACAATGAGCCGAACTTATCGCACATTATAACATTTTTAAGTCCGCACGATACCAAAAGCCTTGTTATTGCCATTCCTGCAGAGCCTGCACCGTTTACGACCGCCTTTATTTTTGTAATGTCCTTACCGACAACCTTTAAGGCGTTAAGAACAGCCGACAAAACAACAACCGCCGTCCCGTGCTGATCGTCATGGAATACCGGAATATCGCACTCGTCCTTTAAACGTCTTTCTATCTCAATACATCTGGGCGCCGAAATATCCTCTAAGTTTATTCCGCCAAAGGAGCCGGAAATAAGCTTGATAGTGTTTACTATCTCGTCAACGTCCTTTGATTTTATACAAAGCGGGAACGCATCGACATCGGCAAAGGTCTTAAACAGGGCGCATTTTCCCTCCATTACAGGCATACCCGCCTCAGGACCTATATCTCCGAGTCCCAAAACGGCGGTACCGTCCGTTATTACCGCAACAAGATTTGAACGCCTTGTATATGTATACGATTTGTCAATATCCTTTGCGATCTCAAGGCACGGCTCCGCAACGCCCGGCGTGTACGCAACCGATAATTCTTCCCTGTTTGTAACCTTACAGCGTGATACTACCTCGATTTTTCCCTGCCACTCCTTATGTGCAAGAAGCGCTTTTTCCTTTTTGTCCATCTTTATAATCATTCCTTTCCGAAGCGCAAAAGAATATGAATAATTCAAAATGCTGAGGCATTTTGTACCTTACTTATTCACTATTCCTTATTACCTCTTACCTGTCTGAATTTATTCAGACGTATAACCTCGCTTATATTATTATATATATTTACATTGTAACACTGTTTTTGAAAATATACAATGAGAAATGTCATTTTGATTTGTATTTGTAATTTAATTACGGTATTTTTGTAACCTCAACATTATTTATATCAAAGTTTTCTATCTCATTTTCGCACATACCGTTCTCTTTTGCCCTTATTTTAAGATTTTCAAACCTGAAATCAGACAGAATATACTGAGTCTTTTCGTCTTGGACATCAAAAAATACATCACATTCAAATTCACAGTTTCGCATTGTAAGATTTCTTCCGTATGATAGCGGAATATCCTCTCTGCCTTTCAAATCATAAAACTGCGTCCACGGGTTTGCACTGAAGAAATGATCTGCATGACCGTGTACATCTTCTATTAAAATATGCTCGTAAATTTGCGGTGTATCGGGGCGCATTTTAAAATTCAGATTATTAAATCCGCCGTCAACCTCAATTTTTCGCATAATAATATTTCTATCATGCACAGACTCCGAACCCAATGTAAGACAACCATGGCAAAAACCGTATTTGCAATCCTCTATTATTATCCTCTCATTTATTCCGTTTTGAGGATTCGTATCCGCCCACGGACCCTTTCCGCCCTTTAATGCAACACCGTCATCATTTACCTCTATATGACAACCCTTTACAAGCACATCGGAGCATACATCAATATCAATCGCATCCGTGCTTGGTGCTTTTACGGGATATACAGGCGAGAAAATATCACAGTTTATGTATTTTACAAATTGGCATTTGTAAATATGCGTTGTCCAAAAATGCGAATTTTGGAGCTTTAAATCTGCAATTATTACATTTTTACAGTTTGATATATATACAAGCCTCGGTCTTTGCTCATCCTTGTTGGTACATGCGGGATTCCATTCCCTGCGAAGCCAAAACGCTTTCCACGACCTTAAACCGTTTCCATCGATTGTGCCTTTTCCGCACATTATAAATCCGTCAATATTATCCGCATTTATAAGTCCGGGGAAATATTTACAGGTCTCGCCCTCAATTCTTGTTTCTGTTACAGGGTAGTCAGAAACATCATCGGAGCCCTTCAAAACCCCGCCTTCTTCTACATACAGATTTACGCCCTGTTTGAAAAATATTGCGCCGGTATAATACACGCCTTTGGGCACAACTATAACGCCACCGCCGTTTTTGTTTGCCTCATCAATAAGTGCCTGTATTTTATCCGTATGCACACAGCCATCGTCTAAAATACCGTAATCGGTAATCTTATACTGTTTTCCTAAATCCTCTAATCGGGGTACGCTATAATCATAAAACCAGTTGTCAATCTCTGTACCGTCAGGAAAAAGCTCTCTCTCTTTCATAAAATTTTATCTCCTCTTATTTTATTCTTTTAGCCTCAAGATAAAACCGCTTATCTGCCGCCTCGCCCATTGAAAATGTCTTTCTCGGCAAGGAACCGTCTTTTATAACTGTAGGATATAAATCTCGCTTGTCCATACCGTCAACCATAAATCCGATTGTGTTTTTATCCTTTGAAAGCTCATTGACTACATTCTCACCGTGAATATAGTCAACCCTGCCACCGAATTTTTTAATGTAGTCATCAATAAATGTCTGTATAGAGCCTATTGCAAGGTTACTTTTGCCGTCTTTAATATAAACAGTTCCTTTTGTGTCCCCATGGCAATACCTTATTTTCTGTCCCCCATTATCGGTATATGAAAGCTTACTGTAGTAATTTTCAAGTTCATTCATCAAATGTTTTGGGTCAACATCAAACACCACTCTGTGTATCGGCTCAAATACCAGCGCATCATCGTACAAATTCACAAGCTCAACAAGCGCATATCTTGCTGGGTGTGAATTTTTATCTGCACCGTTAATCTTTAGCTCCTCCCAACAGGTTTTTGCCGTTGCAAGCGAGTGATTGCCGTCACCAACCGCAAATATAAGCGGAGATATACTATCCTCTTTCCTTTTTTTAGACTCTAACTTGTCAAGCTCTGCATCTACCTGCGCCTTTAATGTGTCATTTAAAAGCCAGCCTTTTATCTTACCCGAATTTTGCATCAATGTAAAATCATATACCTTTCTCATACTATCGGTATGATTTTTAAGCGGTTTTATTATCAAATTATCAATATCATCAACAAGCATCATTATATGCGGAAGCTCCAGTGCTGCATTTTTTCTTATCCTCTGCCTTGGCGGAATGCGCTCGATTATTGTCCCCTCCGTCGCACGGACCGCAGATGTTGAGCCTTTGTTATAGTCATATTCTTCAAGGTCAATCATTCCTACAAGACCGTGCCTTACTTTTCCGTCAGATTGTGTGCGCTCCACATATATATAGCTGTCCTTTAACTCTTCAAAAATGCCGTCTGAAATATATTTTTCCATTGTTGCATTGATGTTTTTAATTCTATCATCACCGTCATTGTCCTCTAAAAACACCTCCGGAAATGTAATATTGAGCGTTGACGGCGCATCGCCCACAAATTCCTTTACCGCATCCCAATACTGCGGCTCGGATGTATACTGGTCGCACGCCACAACACTCCATTTTGAAAAATCAACATTTTTGTTCGGGATCAGGATATCCGCACTTTTAAATATATTCATTTCTTTATATCTCCAAATTCACAGTCTGTAATTTTTTTAAGATCGCAGGGTCTTATGATTAGCGTTGCGCCGCAAGCTCCGGCACTTACGGCGATTTTTTCGTATTTTAATGCATTATCATCAACATAGGTCGGATATTTCTTTTTCATACCAATCGGCGATACGCCGCCCCTTATATATCCGGTAAGCGATAATAATTCCTTTACGTGTATCATTTCGACCTTTTTGTTTTTTGATACCGCAGCAAGCTTTTTAAGATCAACCTCGTTATTTACGCTTATGCACGCAACCATAACGCCTGTTTTATCGCCTCTTGCCACTAAGGTTTTAAAAGAAATCTCGTACGGTAAGCCCGTAAGATCGGCTATTTGCATACCGAAATTATCGCCCACACCATCAGCCTCGTAAAACAGCGCCTCATATTCCGTTTTTGAGCTGTTTAAAAGCCGCATTGCATTTGTTACAATTTCTTTTTTCTTCTTCATTCAAGCTCCACCACCGTTACTCCGTCTTCACCCTCACCGTACTTGCCTCTGCGGTACGATTTTACATATTTATGCCGGTGAAGCATCTGCTGTATGCCGCTCCTTAAAACGCCCGTACCCTTGCCGTGTATTATGCTGACAGGCGATATTCCCGCAAGATAGCAATCGTCTATGAACTTTTCCACGTTCATTAACGCCTCTTCAAGCATTTGACCTCTCACGTCTATTTCCGTGGATACGTCCTTTGTTTTTGAGATATATACAGCTGTGCTTTTTACATATTTATCTGCTAATGACTTTGATTTTTCCTTCGCATCGTCAATGGTTTTTAGGTTTGTAATATGCACGTCCATTTTGATTATTCCCGCCTGGACCTTTACGTTGCCGTCCTTATCCGGCGCTTTTAAAACGGTTGCCTCCTGATCCATATCCATGATTTTTACCAACATACCCGGCTTGAGATCTTTAGGCGGCTCGGCGTATGTCCGTCTCGGCTTTTTAACACGCTCCATCGCACTGTCTATACTTTCTTCACGGCTTTTTAGCTTTTGACGTGCATTTTGCGTTTTTTCGTCAAGCTTTGACATTGCCTTGACGCCCTTCTGACGCATTTTTTCAAGCTCACGGATAATGCCGTTTGCCTCATCCTTTGCGTTCATAACAAGGATTTTGGCTTCTCTGTGCGCCTCATCCAATATCCGCGCCTTGTTTTCCTTAAGCTTTATTCTGTCCTCTTCAAGCTGTGAACGTAAGGTCTTTATCTCACTTTTGAGCATTTGCGCTTCGTCCATATCCCGCTTTGCCTTTATGCGGCTTTGTTCAAGGTCTGTTATTACGTCCTCAAACTTTATATCCTCGTCAGACAGAATGTCGTTTGCCCTTGAAATTATAGCATCGTTAAGCCCCAAACGCCTTGAAATGGCAAAAGCATTGGATTTGCCGGGAACTCCTATCAAGAGCTTATACGTCGGCTGCAGAGTCTTTACATCAAATTCGCATGACGCATTTTCAACTCTGTCCGTTGAGAGCGCAAACATTTTAAGCTCGCTGTAATGCGTCGTTGCAACGGTTTTTACGCCTCTTGCTCTGAGATATTCTATTATAGAGATCGCAAGCGCGGCGCCCTCGGTCGGATCCGTTCCCGCGCCAAGCTCATCAAACAGCGCAAGCGAATTTGGTTTTAAATCGTTTATTATATTTACAATGCTTACCATGTGCGATGAAAACGTAGATAAGCTTTGCTCTATCGACTGCTCGTCACCAATATCCGCAAACACCGAATCAAATACCGCCGCCTCGCTCCCATCGCCCACAGGTATATGCAGACCCGACGCCGCCATGAGAGAAAACAGTCCGATTATTTTAAGCGTTACCGTCTTTCCGCCCGTATTTGGACCTGTTACGACCAAGGTATCGTAATCAAAGCCGAGCTTGATATCGTTTGCAACCACCTTATCCTTATCTATAAGCGGGTGTCTTGCTTTTTTGAATAATATCCTGCCGCTGTCGTTTAATATGGGCGCTGTTGCGTTCATATCAAGAGACAGCCTTGCCTTTGCGAATATGAAATCAAGGTTTGTCATACACCTGTAGTTTACAAATATAGCATGCGCATTTTCTGCCACAAGTGCCGACAATTCCGATAAAATCCGCTCAATTTCCTGCTCCTCTTTATTTTTTAAATCCCGTATCTCGTTGTTGCTGTTTACAACGCTCATAGGCTCAATAAACAAAGTCGCTCCGCTTGATGATGTATCATGCACAATGCCGGGCACTTCACTTTTATGCTCTGCACGCACCGGTATTACAAATCTGTCCGAGCGCATTGTTACAACAGGGTCTTGTAACAGCTTTTTATAATACGAGCTTTTTATCATATTATTAAGCGTTTCTCTGACTTTGCCGTTTATGCTCCTTATTTTTCGGCGTATTGTTGCAAGCTCCGCCGATGCGGTATCTGCAATTTCACTCTCGCTTACTATGCATATTCTTATTTTATCTTC
>CACZPW010000235.1 GCA_902783115.1 uncultured Ruminococcus sp.
AGCTTGGTGCAAATGTGCGTTGGCTGCACGAGTTCAGAGTGGTTGCGGCAACAAAGGGAATGACGGATATCTATATGCAGATAGACAATCCCACATACTATGTAAACGACGAGCAAAAGACTCTT
This sequence comes from uncultured Ruminococcus sp., assembly GCA_902783115.1. GTDB lineage: Bacteria > Bacillota > Clostridia > UBA1381 > UBA1381 > 12844. The sequence goes on from CACZPW010000235.1 coordinate 126, forward strand.
GATGTTGCGCCGATGATAATAAATTCAAGAACCATGATACCGGGACGCGCGGTTGCGGAGTCCTTGGGATGTACGGTCACATGGGACGAAGATGCAAAGACGGTCATAATAAAGACAAAAAATTATGTTGAGCCGACTATAACCCCCGCACCTGCCGCTTCGCCGGCGCCGGTTGATGTGCCGGAGGCGGGCGATACACAGGATACGGATGCCCCGGCACAGTCTGATACGGTATCGGAAAACACGGCTGCAGAGGGATAAGCTTTTGGAAGAGATAGTTGAAAAAGGCGAGATCTGCGATTTATCCGATGAGGAGCTTGTGGTGCTTTCGAAGGAAAAGAGCCATGAGGCGCTGGAGGAGCTGATATCAAGGTATAAAAACCTTGTCAATGCGCGCGCAAAAAGCTTTTATATGCCCGGTGCCGACCGTGACGATATCATTCAGGAGGGCATGATAGGGCTTTATAAGGCGGTAATGGATTTTGACAAGTCAAAAACCCCGTATTTCAGGACATTTGCCGCCGCCTGCGTCAAGAACAATATAATTACTGCGGTAAAGTCCGCCACTACAAAGAAAAATTCACCGCTCAATTTCTATGTTTCGCTTACAAAGGGAAGCTATGACAGTGAGGAGGAGCAGCTTTTGACCTCTACGGCGGCGGATAAGGCGCAGGATCCCGAAGCGATAGTTATCGACCGTGAAAGCGTGGACGGAATTGAATACACCTTGAATAAAATGCTCAGTGAGCTTGAGCTTACGGTGCTGTACGAATATCTGTCGGGGAAATCGTATCAGGATATAGCGGACAGTATAAATAAAGACACAAAAACCGTTGATAATGCATTACAGCGGGTAAAGAAAAAACTTGAAAACGTGCTTGGCACGAAATAGGAGATAGTATGTATTCGGATAAAAATTTAGTGTGTAAGGACTGCGGCGCGGAATTTGTATTTACGGCGGGAGAACAGGAATTTTACGCCGAACACGGCTTGTCAAACGAGCCGTTAAGATGCCATGCCTGCAGGCGTGCAAGGAAGCAAAAGGTAAGGGCTGAGAGGGAAATGTTTGAGATAGTCTGCGCAAAATGCGGCAGGGTGGACACTATTCCGTTTGAACCCGGTCATGAAAAGCCGGTGTATTGCCGTGAATGTTATGCGGATATGAAAAGCTGAAAAAAGCTGAAAACCGTTACGGTAAAACAAGTGAAGAATACATAAAACGAGGAGACAAAAGTCTGAATAAATTCAGACAGGTAAGAGGTAATAAGGAATAGTGAATAAGTAAGGTGCAAAATGCCGCGGCATTTTGAATTATTCATATTGTTTTGTGCCTCTGTAAGGAGCGGTTGCAAATATGAAAAAGCTGTTATCGTTGATGTTGTCAATTTCAATTTCCTCAATTTCGATCCCCTGCGCTTTTGCGGCAGGGAATACGGGAAATGCCGGTCAGATCAAAAACATAATTTATTTTATTCCCGACGGCGGCGGATATCCGCTTTATGATTTTGCCAATCTGGTAAAGGAGGCGGGTGGCTTTGATCCCGAAAAGTTCCCAAACAAAACTCCTACCGGGCAAGGCCCGATGAGCCTGCGCGCGCAGCTTGCGGGAAGTGTTACGACAAAGTCCGCATCAAGCGCGGTCACCGACTCTGCGGCGGCTGGAACGGCTTTGTCATCGGGCTATAAGACCGTTAACGGTTATGTTGGTATCGACAAGAAAACGGTTCCGAAGGCAAATCTTGTTGAGGCGGCTGAATCCGTAGGCAAGGCGACGGGAATTATTTCGACATATCACTGGTCGCACGCAACGCCGGCAGCATTCACGGCTCATGCAATAGATAGAAGCGATGATTATAATATTTATCAGCAGATAGAAAATAAAGACCTTGAGGTCGTTCTCGGTGTAGGCTACGGTATGGTATCGCAGTATGCCACCATACAAAATGCCATAGACAACGGATATACCGTTGTTGAGACCAAAGAGGATATGTTGAATGTAAAGCCCGGCGACAGGATATGGGGCAACGTTGCCGAAACGACATATCCCTATGACGTAGATTTGAGCGAAACACAGCCTACATTAGCGGAAATGACAGCCGGCGCAATAACGGCTCTTTCCGGAGACCCGGACGGCTTCTTCCTTATGGTCGAGGGCGGCAAGGTCGATACGGGCGGACACAGCAACGATGTCCGTACATCAACAAGTGAATATCTCGCTTTTGACGCGGCATTCAAA
>CACZPW010000236.1 GCA_902783115.1 uncultured Ruminococcus sp.
ATCCCATTCGGATATAACATTATCAGAGTTTTGTAGTTTTTTGATATATAACTTAATCTCGCTGATACGGTATTCAATATCCTGCTTTTTTGAAAGCAGTTTTGATTTTAAACGAGGACACCACATTTTTTCAAGTGGCGTCGGATATGTGCGTACCGTTTGAGCTTCTTGATTTTAAGTTCCGTATTATGAAGTGGAAGGGGTATATGATTGTGGATTCACCGGTTTATTCACAAAGTAACCGGCTTAAAAATACAGTTGACGGTGGGGTTGAATTTGAGTAACTAAAAAATGAATATAAACAAAAACATTAAACTTAACCGGTAATATTATTGGTGATAGTGTGGAAAGGCGGTATAAGTTTTTATCATAGCTTAATATTTATGCTTGCGTCAATGAATCTTTGGCAAGATTCGGATATATAGCGGTTTTTCTTTCTGTAGAAGAAAATATTCCTCATGGTTTCAGCATCAGAAAGTCTGAAAAAGTAAAGATCAGGTGAGGAGTCAATCTTTTTTATCAATATATCGCTTACAAAAGAAATACCCATGCCTGTGCATGAAATATTATAAGCAGTAACCTGCTGATCGAGTGAAAATATGATATTAGGCGTCATATTATACCGGTTAAAAAGCAAATCAGAGCGTTTCCCCGTGTCATTTTCTGGATTTAGCAAAATAAAAGGATAGCTACCGAACAAATTAAGGTCTACAGAGTATTCCTTTAAAAGATGCTTGTTTTCCTTTATATCATCGGCACACAAACGGAAATTTTTGAGTCGGTTATTTATGTCGAAAGCCTTTGGAACAGCAAGCAAAATCAGTTCGGATGTGTAAACAGATGAAAGAACCTCATTGTTTTTTATAACGGCATTATCTATAATTATATCAAGCTGTCCCAAATTCAAATTTTCCATAAGGGCATGAGTGTTATTTTCAAATATTTTGAATTTTACATTTGGATATTGCTTGTTAAATTTCGAAATCATGCCGGGAAGAACAAAAGCCGAAAACAAACTGCTGCCGCCAATTCTTACCGTACCTGTAAGGCTGTTTGTAAAGTCGGACAAAAATCTTGAAAAATCATGCTCTTTTTCTTCTATTTCCGTTGCGTATTTAATATATTCACGACCAACTTCGGTAAGAGAGATAGGGTGCGTTGAACGGTCAAAAATCGGAAGCCCTACTTTTTCTTCTATCCTTTTTACGGTAGCGCTTAATGACGGCTGAGAAATATACAGCGCCTGTGCAGCTTTGGAAAAGCTACCTTCTTTATATATCGTTATGATGTAATTTTTATTTGTAAACATATTAACAAGCCTTTCTATAACTTTAAAATTATGAATTTTATATTTTAATATGTATTTGATTATATCACAGAAATGATTTATAATCAATACAGAAATTACAAAAGAGAGGCGATAGCAATGAAAAATTTCAGAACAGAGTCAGACTCAATAGGAGAAAAAGAAATTCCCAATGCGGCGTATTATGGGGTGCAGACACTACGCGCATCTGAGAATTTTAAAATAACTGGTCATAATGTGTATCCGGAAATTATAAGGAGTATTGTTGAAATTAAGCTTGCCGCGGCTGTTACAAATAAAAAAGCGGGTGCTGTAAGTGCAGAAGCGGCTGATGCGATAGCTCAGGCGTGTCGAGAGATATTAAGCGGCAGGTATACGGAAAATTTCATTGTTGATTCCATACAGGGGGGCGCGGGCACATCTTTGAATATGAATGCCAATGAAGTAATTGCCAACAGAGCGATTGAAATTCTGGGAGGCAAAAAAGGAGAATACACAATTGTCCACCCGAACGATTCAGTTAATTGCGGACAGTCAACCAACGATGTTTATCCGAGTGCGGGTAAAATTGCGATTATAAGACTTTTGAAAAAGGTGTCAAAGCAGCTTGAACGGTTGGATAAAGCTTTTTTTGAGAAAGCAGAGGAACTAAAAAACGTTATCAAAATGGGGAGAACGGAAATGCAGGACGCTGTTCCCATAAGTTTCGGTCAAGTTTTTGCAGCATATAATTCAGCCATTTTAAGAGATATAGAGAGGTTTGAATTTGCCGAGCAGGCACTTTCAAAGCTGAATTTGGGAGGAACTGCAATCGGAACGGGTATAAACGCAGACAGTGAATATATAAATGAAATCGTCCCAACTCTGTCCGATATAACAGGGCTTAAACTCACACAGGCTGATGATTTGATTGACGCAACGCAGAATTTAGATTCCTTTGTATATGTATCAGGTATTGTAAAATCATGCGCCACAACTCTGTCAAAGATATCAAACGATTTAAGACTTATGTCATCGGGACCGAGGACGGGATTTTCAGAAATCAATCTTATGCCGAAGCAGAATGGCTCTTCTATAATGCCAGGAAAGGTCAATCCTGTAATTCCTGAGGTAGTAAATCAAATTGCATTTAAAATCATCGGTAATGATGTTGCCATAACACATGCGGCGGAAGCGGGTCAGCTTGAACTGAATGCGTTTGAGCCTATTATTTTCCATTGCTTATTTGAATCGCTTGATATATTGCATAACGGCATAAGCGCATTTGCGGACTGTATTAAAGAAATTACGGTAAATAAACGTCAGTGTGAGGAAAATATTGAGAACAGTATCGGTACGGTTACGGCTCTTTGTCCGTACATAGGCTATAACAGGGCTTCCAAGCTTGCCAAAAGGGCATTAAAAGAAAACAAGACAATAAGAGAAATAATCATAGAAGAAAATATTATGCCAAAAAGTAAGCTTGACAAGATACTTAATCCAAATGCTATGATTTAAAATATCAGTATGCTTGATATATATGAGTACATACCAAGACTGCAATACAGACGGGGCAGCGCCCCGTCTGAAGTTTCACTTTTATTGTGTCAGCAAAAGAATAAACCACCTGCTATGCAGGTGAGATCCCAGCAGCTTTAGCTTCAAGTAGACAAAAAATACCTCCAATAG
>CACZPW010000237.1 GCA_902783115.1 uncultured Ruminococcus sp.
GCGCTTGTTGCACAGACCGATGAAGCCGCGGATAAAAGACAGCGCGATGTACAACGGACAGTCGGGGACGCCTGTCCCTACGCGCCAAGGCTGCGAATAAAATTTACAAATGTAAAAATAAGCCTTCCCCCGGCAAACGCAGTTTGCGAGTGTGGGGAAGGGGGACCGCTTTAGCGGTGGATGAGGGGGTTATTATCTTCTTGTTGTATATTCCAAAATCTTATGATTGGCGGAGAAAAATTCGAGGTTTGCGTCAAAATACAGGTGTGACGGCTCCTCGCCCTTATTAAAGCTTCCGTCCTCGTATTTATTTGAGCAATCCCAGGTAACGTCAACGATCACCCAGCGTCCGTCAAGATACACCTCGTTCCAGGCGTGGTTTTGCTCCTTTGTTTCTATATTTGCCCCGTCCCATTCGGTTTTGCCGCTTGCAACGCCCAGGGCATAGCCCGACACAACGTTACACGGAATACCTGTCGCGCGGCAAAGCGTCGCATACAGGGTTGCATAGCCAAGGCAGACCGCGCGTCTGCTGTTTACAACAGATGTTGCATTGTAGGGTATGGCGGTATCCGAATAAAGGGAATCGTTATCGTAGTATAAATACCCCGCTATCCAATCGTGAAGCGCAAGCGCCTTATCATAAGCCGACACGCAGTTTTCACAAAGCTCCGATGCAAGCGCCTTCATATTATCGTATTCGGACTGTATCGAAACGGTGCTTTGCGTCGCCGCCTTTAAGGATTTTTCCTTCTCGTACATAACGGCATTATGCTCATATACGGGCGATTTTGGGATCTCCCATACCCCGTATCCGTTCTTTTGTACCGTGACATAATTATATACCCAGCTTGTAAAGCTGCCGTAGGGCTTTGAGCCTGTGTATACGGCAACGTCGTATTTATCGTAGTCCTCGGGTATCTCAATACTTCTGTAAAATTCATATGAGGAATCTGTCGGAACGGATTCCTGAACGACTGTGTTATCCTCCGATTCGTTTAGGCAAACCACAAGGTTTGATTTGTTATACGAATCAACGATCCCGAATATCTCCAGAGTGCTGCCATCTACCCTTATGCTTATATTTTCATTCGGGCAAAATGACAAAAGCGGGCTGTCCTTCACATACGCATTCGCCGCCGCGTCCGACGGGTCGATAGGGGGCTCCTCGCCCTTTATCAACGCCTTAAGCTCCTGCCATGACGGTATCTGATGCGAAAATGCCGCGATATCATTGCTTATATTTGAGATTTTTTCCGCCGCAGCGGGGTATTTTTCCTCGATCGCGGGTATGTAATTCCCGATATGCTCAAAGAAGTCGGTCTCATTGTTTATTGCAAGCAAGCCCAAGAGCAATATAAGTAAAACAAATATAAATTTAAAAAACTTTTTCATCCTATGCACCCTGTTATACAATTATCGGATATATTATACCACTCCCGCGTCGGTTTTGCAATGAAAAATAAAATATATTATTCCCCGTCCCGTACCAGCTCCATACGGTTTATGGATACCTCGTATGCGGTTTTTGTTACCGTTTCCTCCTCGCTTATGCGCTTCTGATAATTTCTTGACTGTATCCGCCCCCATATACGCACGTTATCGCCCACGCACAGATTTTTTGCAAACCTTGCATTTCTGCCCCAGGCTATGATCGGTATGTAATCCGATTTGTTATAGCTTCTGTTTACCGCGATAAGTATATCCGTTATCTCTCTGCCAAACGGTGTCGTGCGGTATACGGGCGCCTTGCAGATAAATCCGTCAAGGTAGAGGGAATTGGGGTTTTTGCCTGCGGCGTCGTAAATTTTTTCGATGTCCTTTGCAAAAACCGTAAGCAAAAGCCTGTTTTCGCCGTTGTCGTAGCTGTTATAGGAGCGGAACTGCCCCGTTATTTCAACCGTATCGCCCATTTTGTATTCGCCGTCCATAATAAGCCGTTCGGAAATCATTACACGAATGGAATCGTAGGTCCCCGATAAACGTGGTATGGATACCGTAAAGGTGTAAAATTTTTCCGCATATATCTCATGGTTGAACACAAATTCGCTTTCTATCGTACCTATTACCACTGCCTGATTGTTTGACGGGTTTGAGTTATCCATAATAAAAACCTCCTCCTATGTGTGTTTTGCTGTCACAAGTTATATTTATTCCCGCAGTCTGTGATTTATGCCAAAATATTGCTTAAAACACGCCCTGCAAGACGAAAAAATCCAAAAATCCTCCGATTAAAACTTGATATTTTCCAAAACCTATTGTATAATAGGCAAAGAGGTGATAAATAATGTATTATTACACAACTATGGATGATATTGTAACGACGCACAGCGCTGTTATAGAAGAAAACGGATTTGATTATGTCGATGTGCATTTTGAGCGTCCCAATAAAAACGGATTTGATTTTTTGGATATATCGCTGCCGGGGGTTATCGTTGAAAAGGCATTCGGATTTTCCGAGGATGAAATATTGGACTTAAAAGAGTATGCAAGGGATAATGAGCCTCTGATATGGGAATTTGCAAGGAGCGGGGGTGGCACCGTTGCCTAAAACCTTGCTTGATTTTTTGGGTTATAAATTTTATTTTTGGTCTAATGAGAATACCGAGCCGCCGCATATACACGTGAGCAAAGGTACGCCGACAGAAAATGCGACCAAGTTTCTGATAACCCAAAAGGGTATTGAGCTTGTACACAATAAAGGAAAAATACCGAGTGGTGATTTAAAGAAAATATCAAGATATATTTTGCAGAACAGGACGCGTATAATAGCGGCGTGGTTTGATTATTTCGGTAGATTTTAGTTTGATAAGAAGGGTGATAGGATACATGATATTTAAAATTACAGTGATCATAATATGCGTTTTGGCGCTTATTATTACCTTCCGGACAGAAAATATATTAAAGACCTTTTTCCGAGTCGAAAGCCCGACGGAAAAGATGATTTTAAAGACCAAGGCAATAACGCTTATTGTAATAACGGTGTTATTCATTATAGCGATGATGATTTTCAGATAACGGGAGAAATACAATGGAAGAAAATATTGCAA
>CACZPW010000238.1 GCA_902783115.1 uncultured Ruminococcus sp.
AAAAAAAAGGCTATACAAATCAAAATTTTGTGGTATAATGAGGATAATGACTTTGTTTTGTAATGAATGAGAAATAAAAGATACACCCAAGAAAAGAAATAGAAAAAATACGAAAACAGGAAGGGGAAAGCAATGCGTGCGTATATAGACGAGTATGCAAGCTTTATGAAGAATGTCAGGCGCAAGTCCAAGAACACGGTCGATTCGTATAAGCGGGATATAAGTAAATACATTGCGTATCTGACAAGATGCAAGATAACGGATATTACGAAGGTTACAAGCAGGGATGTAAGCAACTTTTTTATGAGCCTTGAATCGGAGGGCAGAGCGACCTCCACCGTTTCAAGGACATTGGCGTCGTTAAGATCGTTTTATATGTTTTTGATATACAACGGAGTGGTATCGAGTGATCCTACAAAGGATTACGATGCTCCGCACGTCGAGAAAAAGCCGCCCGTTATTTTATCGGGCAGAGAGGTTGAGATGCTTATGCGCCAGCCGTCCGATTATGACAACAAGGGCATAAGGGACAAGGCTATGCTTGAGCTTCTGTATGCGACGGGCATAAGGGTTACCGAGCTTATAAGCCTTGATATATCGGACGTCAATTTGTTTATGGGCTATATCCACTGTTCGGGAGCAAAGAAGGACAGAGTCATTCCGATCGGTAATAAGGCAGTAACGGCTCTTGGCAGATATATCGAAAAGGTGCGCCGTCACATGATAAAGACAAATGACGAAAAGGCGCTGTTTGTAAACTGTTCCGGCGTGAGATTATCGCGCCAGGGGTTCTGGAAGATAGTGAAATATTATCAGCATAAGGCAGGTATTACGGTTGAGATAACGCCGCACACGCTGAGGCATTCCTTTGCCGCGCATCTGCTTGAAAACGGCGCGGACTTAAATTCCATCAAGGAAATGATGGGACATGCCGATATTTCATCGACACAGGTATATACCACGGTAATAAACAATAAAATCAAGGATGTGTATTTAAAAGCGCACCCGAGGGCGTAGAATATGAGAATATTTAAGAAAAAATCATTTTTTCTGTACGTTATAATCGGCTTAATCTTAGCGGGAGTCCTGCTATTGACTTGCCGATTATTGTATATTAACAAGCATTACGGTCTTAGTGACTGGTTAAAGCAGCAGACGGAGCTTAAGAAGGACTCCCTGTTAAATTACGGCTATTATTTTGTGAACAACGATAAGAGGTATATCGTATCCGACGAGGAATTTGACACCTGTGACGTAAAGGAAATCGACGTAAAAGACGGTATGCTGTATATGATAAATCATGCAAGGGGGTATAAGATAGCCTTCCCGAAGGGTGTGAAATTTGAGCTTGATGCGTCAAATGAGTTTATCCGCGCAAGGTCTGATAAATATACGGTAACTGTTTCAAAGGAGTATTCGCCCTATGAGCGTACAAGGGGCTTTATAGAGGAATACATAAACAAATTCCTGCTTGATGAGAGATTTGTAAGTCAGAATAAGATACAGGTATACAAAAACGAGGTCGAAAAGATAAACGATCTGTGGGTACAGGTCATGTTTGCGGAGCGCACTCCGGCGCCCATGTCGGGTATTGATAAGAATGTTTACGCATATTGCTATATCTATGACAAGGAGCAAAGGTATTACCGTGTTATGGTAAAGGCAAGGGAATATGACCGTGAATTTGTTGATACGGTATATAAGATGCTCTATTCCTTTGAGCTTGATCTGCCGATAAGGGGCGAAATGAAAAACACGACTGATTATCACCCCGTAGAAAATCCGAAATGGAATAAGGAAACAAAGGATTTTTACGAAAGCCTTAAAAGCTCGGATACGCTCAAATGGGGGATATATGTTCCGCAGGGCGTAAGAGATCTGCATTTTGATGAGGTCGAAAAGATAGAGGATACTATCGATTATACCTTTGACGGAATGATAGAATACCTCTATTACTGGGAGGATTTCCCTGCCAAGGGTATGGAGGCGGCGTATAAAAAGGGTAAGATCGTTGAGGTAACGCTCCAATGCTCGACCGTAATGAACGAGGAATTAAACGGCTGGAGCCCCGCCTTTGACATACTTGACGGCGTGTGTGATGATGATATACGGCGGTTTGCAAGAGCCGCAAAGGAGTTTGAGCACCCGTTTTTGTTCAGGCTCAATAATGAGATGAATTCCGACTGGACAAGCTATTGTGCGTCTATCCTTATGAACGATCCGGAGCTTTATCGGGAGATATGGAAGCGGTATTACAAAATATTTGAAGAGGAGGGCGTAAATAACGCGATATGGGTATTCAATCCCAACGACAATACGTTCCCGCCCTGCGGCTATACGGATCCCAAGGCGTATTATCCGGGCAATGAGTACGTTCACGTATTCGGCGTGACGGGGTATAACACGGGCACATATTATGCGGACACCTTCGGCGAAAAATGGCGCGAGTTTGAGGAGCTTTATGACGAGGCGTATACGCTATTTGATGCGGAGTTCGGGAAATTCCCATGGATAATAACCGAATTTGCGTCATCGTCCATAGGCGGCGACAAAGTGCAGTGGATAGACAATATGTTTGACGCTTTGCCCAAGTACAAAAATATAAAAATGGCGTTCTGGTTCAACAGCGCCGACTGGGACC
>CACZPW010000239.1 GCA_902783115.1 uncultured Ruminococcus sp.
ATATCCGTCATCGGTAATTATGAATATTATGCCTGCGAAGGTAGCGGGGGTTAAGGATATTGTAATGGTAACGCCCTGCGGCAGTGACGGTGCAATAAATCCTGCCGTTTTGGTAAGCGCAAAGGAGGCGGGTGTGTCTTCGATATACCGTGTCGGCGGCGCACAGGCTATAGGTGCGCTTGCTTACGGTACGGAGAGTATACCAAAGGTCGATAAAATAGTCGGGCCGGGGAATATATACGTTGCTCTTGCAAAAAAAGCGGTTTACGGACATGTAAATATCGACTCAATAGCGGGGCCGAGTGAGATACTGATTATTGCCGATGATAGCGCAAATCCGGAATTTGTGGCGGCGGATCTGCTGTCGCAGGCGGAGCATGACGAGCTTGCGTCCGCGATTTTGATAACAACGTCTGAAAAATTTGCGGATAAGGTGAGCACAGAGGTCGACAGATTTACGGAAGCATTATCGAGAAAGGATATAATAAGGAAATCACTTGATAATTTCGGGTACATTCTTATCGCCGCTAATACCGAGGACGCTGTACGGACGGCAAACGAGATAGCGCCGGAGCATCTTGAGATAGTAACCGAGAACGCTTTTGAGGTTATGATGAAAATAAAAAATGCGGGTGCGATATTTATCGGTGAGTACAGCTCTGAACCTTTGGGCGACTATTTTGCAGGACCAAATCACGTTCTTCCGACAAACGGCACCGCAAAATTCTTCTCACCGCTTTCGGTTGATGATTTTATCAAAAAATCAAGTATAATTTATTATTCAAAAGAGGCATTGGAAAAGGTACATTCGGACGTGGAGCGGTTTGCGGAGGCTGAGAGCCTCACAGCGCACGCAAATTCCATTGCAGTGCGGTTTAAAGGAGAAAAGCAATGAGAATGGTTACGGTAACAAGAGAAACAAAGGAAACAAGGATAGAGCTTACACTAAATCTTGACGGTACGGGTACAGCCGATGTTGATACCGGTGTCGGATTTTTTGACCACATGCTCTGTGGTTTTGCAAAGCATGGGCTGTTTGATCTTTACATAAGGGTAAGCGGTGATTTGCAGGTTGACGACCATCACACTATTGAGGATACAGGCATAGTTTTGGGCGACGCAATAAAGCAGGTGATAGGCGATAAGTCGGGAATAGCGCGCTACGGTAATTTCATACTGCCGATGGACGAAGCACTTATACTGTGTGCGGTTGATTTGTCGGGGCGCTCGTATTATTCCTCGGACCTATCCTTTACATTTGATAAGATGGGGGATATGTCAACCCAGATGGTAAGAGAATTTTTTGGCGCGGTAGCGTCGTCTGCAATGATGAATCTGCATTTTAAACAGCTTTCGGGGCTTAACGACCATCATATAGCGGAGGGTGCGTTCAAGGCGTTTGCAAAGGCGCTTGATATGGCAACAAAATATGATGACAGAATTAAAGGCGCATTATCAACAAAGGGAACGATATAATGAAAAACAAGGCTAAAACAGTTATATGGATAGTTACTGCTATACTGCTGCTGGTGATAACCGTAGGCGTAATTATGGGGTTAAGGAAGGGGATATTCTCCTCCCAGGATGCGTTCGTTGAATTTATTGAAGCTACGGGCGTATTTGCGCCGTTGGTATTCGTTGTCATTGAAACTCTTTCGGTCATAATCCTTATTCTCCCGTGTGCGCTTGGCTATCCGGTATCCGTTGCGGCGTTCGGGCCGTTTTGGGGATTTATCCTAAATGCCGTATCGACGGTTTTAGGCTCGATAATAATATTTCTGATAGTGCGTATATGGGGAAAGCCATTGGTTGACGCTTTGGTGTCAAAGAGAAACTATACAAAATACGAGAAATTTATAGAAAAAACGCCGCTGTTTGAAAAGCTGCTTGCAATAATGCTTTTGCTTCCGTTTTTTCCCGATAATATGCTTTGTTACATAGCGGGGCTTACGAAAATGCAGTACAAGCGGTTTTGCATTATCGTGTTGCTGTTTAAACCGTGGAAAATTCTGTTTTACACCTACGGATCGCAATTTTTCCTTGACAGGTTCGGGCATTTGTGGACGCAGGCAATGACTATGATAAATTTGTAAATAAGAGGTGTGTGTAAATGAAGTGTGCAAGCTGTGGCGCGGAAATTTCAGAGGACAGCAAGTTCTGCGGAATATGCGGAACTGAAGTTGAGCAGGCGGCGCCCGATACCGGTGATGTATTTGAGGATAATACGGATCCTGTCGGCGCGGAATATGAGGAAGAGGTTGAAAATCCCGAATCTGATGCCGGGACGGACGCAGAAGAAACTCCCGAATACGGCGAAGAAACGGATATTGGTTTGGAATATGAACAAACGGATATGCCAAAGCCAAATTCCGCAAAGGTTGCCATATTGTGTGTACTTGGTCTTATACTGCTTTTGGGTGCTGTGATAGGTACGCTGATCATGTTAAACAGCGGAAACATATCGGGCGTGTGGGAAAAGGAAAGCAACAGTATTTTTGATATGTTTGATTCTACATACATAGAGTTTTCGGATAACGGAAAGGCAAAGTATTACAGTGACTTTTTCTTCAGTCGGGAGCTTGAATATTCGTATAATAAGCTGTCCAATACCATAACCTTCAGCGATAAAACCAATACGGTCGTATGGCATATACACTGGCAGGGCAGGGGCGCATTTGTTGTCGAGGAAAGCGGGGACGTTTACAAAAAAGTTTCTGACACTGCTGTACCCGATACCGGCAACAAAAGTGACGAACAGTATAATACGGGGCCTGCGGTTGAATTTTAAATGCTTCAGTAAAAAAGAACAGAGCTAAACAATAAGTATTGGTTAGCTTCTGCTCTTTTTAATTATCGTTTTTCTTGATATGAGTACCTATAATTTCGGAAATATCGCTTATCGTAACAAAGGCACTGCCGTCATAGCCCTTTATGATACGCTTCAGCTCGCCAACCTCCAATCTGGTAACTACGCAATATAGAACGGTTTTTGTACCGCTGATAAGACCTTCGCCTTTGATTATGGTACATGTTCTGCCGAGCCGTTTATAAATGGTTTCTGAAATATTTTGCGCATTGTCGGTTATTATCATTGCCGCCTTTGCCTGCTCTAAGCCTTCTTCTATAATATCAATCATTTTAAAGCTTATAAAATATGTAAGCAGGGAATACATAGCTCTGTCCCAACCGAACAGAAAGCCGGCAACGGTATATATTACAATGTTGATTACAAATATGATCTGTCCTGTTGAAAAACCGGATTTTTTACTTACAAGCATTGCTATGATCTCAGTCCCGTCAAGACAGCCGCCGAATTTCAATACAAGACCCACGCCCAAGCCTAAAATCACACCGCCGAAAACAACTGCCAAAAGCTCTGAGCTTGTTGCATTTTGCATGTGTTCAAACAACTGTATAAACAGTGTAAACACTGCCATACTGTATATCCCACTTACTAAAAACCGGAGTCCGAGCTGTTTAAATCCGATAAACAAAAACGGCAGGTTGATTACAGCAATGAATATACTTATCGAATACCCGGTAATCTGATTAAGTATTATACTGATACCCGTTATTCCGCCGTCAAGCACAGTGTTTGGTACAAGAAAATTTTCCAATGAAAATGCCGCCATACATGCGCCGAATGTAATCATGATAAACGGCAGCAAGTAATCTTTAAATATATTTTTCATAAGTCCTCCGCAATTATTGATATATGGATATTCTAACATAATTGCGTAATAAAATCAAACTAATATTATAATAAATCAGCCTTTAACAGTGCTTTTTTTATCGCATATGAAAGATATGAAGCGACAGCCGCCTTTATTATATCAAAAACGGCAAACGGGATCACGCATACAGATAATGCTTCATATATCCCTGTTTTTTGTACGATCATAAATTGCAGCGTTCCGAAAAAATAGCATACGGCTGTTCCCAAAACACACGCACCGAAGATTTGAATTATAGCAATAATACGCTTATGCAAAAGAGCTTTGGTAAGCGTTCCGATAATTGCCGCCGTAAATATATACGACCATATATAGCCTCCGGTGGGGCCCAAAAGCATCTGTATCCCGCCTCTGAAGCCGGAAAAAACAGGTAAGCCCACAGCTCCCAAAAGGATATAAATAAACACCGAGCTGCAGCCTTTTTTTGTGCCCAAAACCGCTGCGCTCAGCATTATGCCAAAAATACCCATAGAAACGGGGACGGGACCTATCGGTATTGTCATAACCGAAAATACGCATATAAAGGCCGCAAAAACCCCGCACAGTATCATTGATTTTGTATTCATACACTCCTGCACTTTCTTTTGTTTTTTACAATATTAGCATACAACACGATGATTGTCAACCATAAAATACCATATAGGTTAACAATATAAAATATTACATCTTGCAAAAGGCGTCGCAAAATGGTATAATAGCCCTACATGAGCGACAGAAGGGAAAAAGATAATGGATTTTAAGGAATATGTAATAGACAGGATAAGTGAAACAGCCGGGCTTGACAGGGGACAGATCAGGAATGCCGTTGAGATACCGCCCGATGAGAAAATGGGCGATTTGGCGTTTCCGTGTTTTATTTTGGCGAAGGTATTGCGCAAAGCGCCGCCTGTTATAGCCAAGGAGTTGGCGGATAAGCTTCAGGGCGATACGGCGTTTGAAAAGGTTTGTCAGGC
>CACZPW010000240.1 GCA_902783115.1 uncultured Ruminococcus sp.
GCGCAGAAAAATCCGCTTGAAGCGGTTTTTATTGCTTCCTCCACACGCTGCTGTCCCAGCAGTCTCGATATCATACTTCCCGAGCCCATGCCGAGAGTAAAGCCAAACGCCTGTATTATCGCCATGATCGAGAACACTATCCCGACGGCGCCCGTTGAGGAGGTGCCGAGCCTTGATACGAAAAATGTATCCGCGCCGTTATACACCGCACTTATCATCATGCTGATTATAGTGGGTATGGCAAGCGAAACAATAAGCCGCTTGACGGGCGTTTGAGTCATTTTTATATACTGTTTTTCAGAGTCCATTATTTCCACCTCAACGGACAATACTGTCAGATATGTCCTATATCAACTCTTTCCGCCTCGCCGGGAACGATAAGCGAATCGTCAAAATGTATCATAACATCCTGTTCTTCAAGCGTCTTCTGAAGCTTTTTGATATCCGTATCATATATTGCACTGCCGCTGTCTATCGCCATGCTTACAGCCACGCCTGCCGCCTGACCGGTTATTATAGCAGGCGGTATAACTCTTAACAGATCCCAGCCGTAGCCTCTGCCGGAGGCAGATCTTCCTGCGGTTATCATATTCGGGAAGCCCGTTTTTACCAATGTACCGAAAGGTATTTCGTAAAGATAATTCCGCCTGTCAAAATCGCAGATAGCGCCTATGGAATCGTCAAAATGCTTGTAAACATCGTCCTCCGTAAACACATAATCACCGTCGATACAGCGTGTCGTCCTGAACTGCGGCATGGTGGGTATCTGAATAAGCTCACGCGAATTTCTGTCGTCGTTTCTGATATTGTTAAGTAAATTTATATGCGATTCCACAACGTAATCGGTCACATCACGCGCATTTGTACCCTTCCAGAGCCTGTGTCCTTCGGGATGATTCCCGCCGTAAAGGTCTGCGTTTCCGCCGTCATAGCCGCGGGTAAGCTTTGAAAAATCCCCCGTTTTTATGACCTCCTCGCAGGTCTTGATGGTTACTCCGTTTACCAGAAAGGTCTGGAAATTACAGCCCTGTATCGTAGGCACGCCCGCACGGTAAAGGATATCCGAATCACCCGTAACGTCAACGATCATCTTACAGCAATACATTTCCCTGCCCGTTTTGTTTTCAACGATAACGCCCACGCATGTGTTATCCTCCATAACGGGCTTTGTTACTACCGTATCGAACAGGATATCAACGCCTTCGTTTTTTAAAAGCTCCGTAAGCGCCGCAATAAATATGGGTATCGAAAAGCGAGTTACATACCGCTGCTTCGTGTCGGCGGGTGGATCGCCGTCCTTCCAGTCGGAGGGTACGGTGTCAAAGCCGTATTTTATGGAAAGGTCGAAAAGCTCCTGCGCCATACCCTTTATGATTTTCGTACCTCTGCCGTTGCACATGGGTACGAAATAGTTTATAAGTCCTATTGTGGCAAGCCCGCCCAAAGTTATAGTCTTTTCGATCAGCAAAACGCTTTTGCCCATTCTTGCCGCAGAAACCGCCGCCGCAACGCCCGCGACGCCTCCGCCCGCAACAATGACGTCATAGCTCCCCAAAACGGGTATTTCTTCCGTAAATTTATAGCTTTTCATTTCCCGTAACCTCCAAGAATCTGTTTTAATATTATAAATCAATGATCACCGTATCAAAGCTGTCAACAAAAACCGATCTTTCACCGTATTCCGTTTTTACCGAAGTATTTTGCGGCTTTGATGAGTTGTTGATAACAACAAG
The DNA here is from genome assembly GCA_902783115.1 of uncultured Ruminococcus sp. Lineage (GTDB taxonomy): Bacteria > Bacillota > Clostridia > UBA1381 > UBA1381 > 12844. The sequence continues at coordinate 1,734 of CACZPW010000240.1, forward strand.
CTTCCTGCCGTCTGGATAATAACAGCACTCCGTAAGCGGATTTGAGGTAAGATAGTTCTGTTCAAGCTTTTCGCCTGCCGATGTGAGGATAAGATTTAACAGTGTACGGTTATTTATCTCGTCGAATCTGAACGAGGATAAGTATACGCCGACACCCTTGCCGAATGTATGGGTGGTAATGGTGGGCTTATCGCCGTCTGCAAATATTACCTTTGTAGCTCCGTCGGTTATATAAACGCTGTCCTTGGCATCAACGGTGGTGCCGTCACAGACCGCCCCGCAGTCCTCAACCTCAAACGTGTATCTTCCGTGTGATATCCTCTCGCCCGTATCCTCGCTTACGCCCAGAACGTGCGCCATGCGGAACAGTGTATCATAGCCCCGAAGCGCCGACGGCTCATTAACGCCGATAAAGGCGCCGCCGTTATGCACCCATTCGGTCACCTTTGAAACAACAGCGTCTGTCCATTTATTTCCGCCCGACCATGCGCTGCCCTCAAAGCCTGCGTTTATAACAACGTCAAACCCGTCAAGCTTATCCGAAAGAACATCGTCAAAGTCGATAAATTCAACGTCAAGCGGCATACCCGATAATGCTTCTATAACATTTATAAGGTCTACCTCCGGATGCTCGTGGTAATGACCCGAGCATGACCATGACCTTAGCTTGCCCCAGGAGGTAAGCACTGCAACACGGGGCTTTAAGACAAACGGCTTTCCGTGCTCGTGATATGTGCGGATAAGTCTGAACTCGTCGGATATTTTCTCAATATAATCCTGAAAATCCGGGAACGGTATCGTCAGCGACAAATAACCGCCGAGCCCTATTCTGTCAATGGGTGCTCTTAAAAGCGCGCGTCTGCAGTTTTTCCAATACCCCTGCGCGTCAAGAGTCGGGTTTCCGCCCGGCGCAAATGTCGGCGCGCCGCCAAGCCCTACGGGGAACAGGTAGGGGTGCAGTCTTATTTCGTGAGTGTCAACGGCGTCAACGCCTGCGCAAAGGCGGCATTCAAAGCCGTTGAATACGCATTTTATAAGCCCGTCAAAGCCAAACTCTTTAAATCTTTCGCCCCAGGGCTCAACGCCGACCCATGAATCGTCATAGAATACATACGCCTTCTTTCCGTATTCGTGAACGATATCAACGAGCTTTTTACCGAATTCGATCACGAAATCGTTTACAAATTCCATCCAGTCGCGCTTTTTGGGATCGGCGACGATATGATTTGAATGGAGATTTCCCTTGTTTATAAAATCCTCCGAGGTTATCCTGTAGCCGTATTTTTCCTCAAACTGTCTGAGGGCAAGCGGTGAAACGGTGAAATCGTATGATGCCCAGTCGGAGAAAAGCTGCCTGTTTCTCGGATCTGAGCCCCATATCCACACAAAGTTATAGAACATTGAGGTAAAACGCACAACCGTTGTTGAGGGGTGTGTTTCACACCAGTTTTTCATCCAGTCAAGCATAAACTCCTGCGTTTTGGGAAATCTCGGATCGATCTGCATAAGATGCTCCTTGTCCCAGTTGTTTGTCGTGTGGTTGTACATGGAGATCTCCTCCCATATACGCCATGCAAGGAAGTTGACCGTATATTTATGCCAAGGTACGGTATCGTTTATTGTGACCTTGCCGTCCGAGTATGACCAGTCCTTTGCTTCGGTGTTTGACGTGCGGTCAAAAACCTGCCAGTATTCTCTTGATTCCTCTGTGTCGTTTACCCTAAACTGCTCATCAAAATAATCCTTCATAAGCTCTATGGTCAACGATGTGCCCGTAGCAACGACAGGCTCCGTCATAAGGAAGGTTTCCTGAAGCGCGTCGGGATTTGCCTTTGCCCATTCGTTGTGATCGCGTATAATGCAGATGGTGGAATATATCCCGTAGCCCGCATTTATTATTTCGGGGGATAACTCCGTACCGTCCGAATCACGGATAACGTCGGCGCCCCATTTTTTTGCCATTTCAAGTGTAAGCTCTTCATAACCGCTCTCTCCCGGTAATGTAAAGCCGCCCGTTGTTTTGCTCATAGTATTATCTCTCCTTACTCTTTAAAATTGAGGTGGGATCAAGTTCCGCACCCTTTAATTTTTACAGCTACATTATATCACAGAGGAAATAACTTGTAAACAGAAAGTATGCGCCTTAAAA
>CACZPW010000241.1 GCA_902783115.1 uncultured Ruminococcus sp.
AAGAGCCAGTGGATGCTTAAGATCACCGAATATGCGCAAAGGCTTATCGACGATCTTGATGATGTGGATTTTATTGAAAAAGTCAAGATACAGCAGCGAAACTGGATAGGCAGGTCAGAGGGTGCGGAGGTCACCTTTGAGCTGTCTACGGGTGACGAAATGGTGGTATATACCACAAGATGCGATACGTTGTTCGGCGCGACCTACGTTGTATTGTCGCCGGAGCATGATCTGGTTGAGAAAATGAAGGATTCCATAACCAATTATGACGAGGTATTGGCATATAAGGCGCAGGCGGCAAAGAAATCCGAGTTTGAAAGAACGGAGCTTGCAAAGGATAAGACGGGCGTAAGGCTCATGGGCGTTACGGCGAAAAATCCCGCAAACGGCGAGAATTTGCCTGTGTTTATTTCCGATTATGTACTTGTGACCTACGGTACGGGCGCAATTATGGCGGTGCCCGCGCATGATAGCAGGGACTGGGAGTTTGCAAAGAAATTCGGGCTCCCGATAATCGAGGTCGTATCGGGCGGCAAGAATGTGCAGGAGGAAGCGTATACAGACGTATATAAGGGCGAAATGGTAAATTCGGGATTTTTAAACGGCTTGCCCGTAAAGGAAGCTATCCCGACTATGATAAATTGGCTTGAGGAACAGGGCAAGGGTCACCGTAAGATAAACTATAAGCTCCGTGACTGGGTATTCTCTCGTCAGCGTTATTGGGGCGAGCCTATTCCGCTTGTAAACTGTGAAAAGTGCGGTTGGGTCGCGATCCCCGAAAGCGAGCTGCCGCTTGAATTGCCGGAGCTTGAAACCTTCGAGCCGGGCGAAAACGGCGAATCGCCGCTTGCAAAGGCGTATGACTGGATAGAAACCACTTGTCCGTGCTGCGGCGGCAGGGCACAGCGTGAAACGGATACAATGCCGCAGTGGGCAGGCTCAAGCTGGTATTATTTAAGATATATGGATCCGCATAACGATGATGCGTTTGCGTCAAAGGAGGCGCTTGAGTACTGGTCGCCCGTTGATTGGTATAACGGCGGTATGGAGCATACCACCTTGCATCTTCTGTATTCGCGCTTTTGGCATAAGGTGCTTTACGATATCGGTGCAGTACCGACAAAGGAGCCGTATATGAAGCGTACCTCGCACGGTATGATACTGGGCGAGGATAATCAGAAAATGTCAAAATCGAGGGGCAATGTCGTAAACCCTGACGAGGTCGTAGACGAATTCGGCGCAGATGCGTTCAGAACGTATGAGATGTTCATAGGCGCATTTGACCAGACGACGCCGTGGTCGCAAAAGGGCTTGAAGGGCTGCTATAAGTTTTTGGAAAGAGTCTGGAATTTGCAGAGTATCGTAAATAATGAGAACGGATACAGCAAAGAGCTTGAAAAGGCAATGCATAAGACGGTAAAGAAAGTGGGCGAGGATATTGAACGTATGAAATTCAATACCGCAATAGCTGCGCTGATGTCGCTTGTAAACGACTTTACCAAAAAAGGCTCCGTTACAAAGGGCGAATATAAGACGTTTATAACCTTGTTAAATCCGTTTGCACCGCACATGACCGAGGAATTGTGGCTTGAATACGGCGACGGAGGCTATCTGTCGGTAGCGCAGTGGCCCGGATATGACGAGGCAAAAACCGTTGACGATGAGATAGAGATAGTTGTTCAGATAAACGGTAAGGTAAGGGATAAAATGACGGTAAGCGCCGATATTGATAAGGCAGGACTTGAAAAGGCCGCTCTTGAAGCCGATAAGATAAAGAGCCTTGTTGACGGTAAAACCGTTGTAAAGGTGATCGCAATACCCGGCAGATTGGTAAATATCGTGGTAAAATAACAAAAAATAATACCGCATCGGAATCGCACCCGGTGCGGTATTTTGTATATATTATTTACTGTACTACTGCTTTTAATTTGCCGTCCTCTTCACGAAGCTCTATATTAAGACCGTCCTCCAATGTAAAAGCGTCGGTCGAGGTGGTGTTTCCGCCCTCATCTTCGATGATTATATACAGCTGCTCCTCAGAGTCGTACACATACGGTATTCCGATCTCCTCGCCTTCCGAAAGCGGGGTATCGCCCAGTATATTGTCGCCGGGATTGCCTTCCTTGCTTGCGGTCAGATACAGTCCGTATATGGGTGAGGACATACCGTTTATGATATAAAGCGTTTGCGCCTCCTGCGGTTTTGCAGGCTCCGGCGTATTCTGAGCGTCCGGTTGCGGCGTGGCTTTCGGCTTTTGTGTTGCCGAAGCGGTCGCAGTTGGGGTCACTGTCGAAATGTTCGTTGCCGCCTTTTCAAGATTGCACGAGCAAAGAACAAGAACGCTTGCCAATAACAGGGGTACCATAAATTTTTTCATAGAGTTCACTCCAATCATAGTTTATATATATATTATATCATCACATTATCAATATTGCAACAAAATTTTACAGTGGTACGGTGTCGAAAAAACAGCTTGCAAAGTTTTGGTATATGTGATACACTATAGAATAGTACAGGAATGTTTTAAGGGAGAAATGTATGGCGGAAAAATACGGAGAGGTGCCGAAAAAGTTTACATCTGCGTGGTTTGACTATGTATGGACATATTACAAATGGCATATTGTAATACCGCTTGCGGTGCTTTTGTTTGTGCTTGTGACGGTATACCAGTGTACGCACCGCATACCCTACGATACAGAGGTCATATATGCGGGGCATACGGTATTTACCGATAACCAGATGAAGGAAATACCAAAGGGTATGGCAGCGTACTGTGATGATGTAAATAATGACGGTCAGACTCTTGTATCGTTTGACCAGATAAATTTCAGGGACAAGCCGGGCAGTGAGGAGCTTGACTATAACCTGCAAATGAAGCTGGATCTGCAGTTTCAGAGGAACAAGTCGTTTCTGTTCATATTCGATAAGGAAGAAACGGATCTGATGCTTGCAAGGGAAAAAGAGGATTTGATATATTATCCGGTATCGGATTGGGCGCTAAATTTGCCCGATGATGGCAAGCTTTATAAAAAGAACGGTATCGCATACGGGGTATCGTTGGCAGATAACGAGGTCATAAAATCGCTTGGCATACGGTCTGAGGATCTGTATCTGTTTGTACGCATAAATTACAGCACCGAGGAGGACGCAGATATAAAATATGCAAATGCGATAAAGCTTGCAAATGCACTTATGGGAAATTAAAAATATTTAAGGGGAGTATCTGAAGTGGCACTGGAGAAGTCTGTTATTTCAGACAATGAGTACGAGTTATTCCTTGAATACAAAAGAACAGGGGATAAGGAACTGAGGAAAAAGATAATAGAGTCATATACATATATAGCCGAGATTTTGTCAAGACGGTTTATTAACCGGGGCATTGACTATGAGGATATATACCAGGTTGCGTGTCTTGGCATAATCAATGCCGTTGACAGATTCGATCCGCAACGCGGAGTACGGTTTGCTACCTTTGCAACGCCGACGGTTTTCGGCGAGATACGCAAATATTTCAGGGACAAGGGCTTTTTTATAAGGATACCGAGGCGGTTGTATGAGGTCTTTTACAGGGCGGAGCAGATAAAAAGGTCTGCAAGCGTTTGCGGCGGAGAGGAAGAGTCGTATGAAGAGATAGCAAGGATATTGAATCTGCCCGTAAAAACGGTTTATGAAGCCGCAAGGATAGGCGACGGCTCGTTTATAAAGTCGCTGGAGCAGGAGGCGTATGCGGACGGCTCAATGAACTTATCCAACGTTTTGGGCGTTGAGGATAAGCGGTTTTTGATGCTTGAAAACAAGGACATGGTCGAAAGCATCTTAAAGGAGCTTACGGATAAGGAACGCGAATTTATACGCTGCCGCTATGATGAGGAGCTTACGCAGTCCGAGATAGCAAAGCGGCTCAACATTTCGCAGATGCAGGTATCGAGAATGGAAAAAAAGCTTTTGAAAAAATTAAGAGACCTGTATTTCAGAGATTAAAAACAAGGAGAAACTGTTTAAATGCTTTCGGAAAATAAAAAAGAATTTATAGAATTTATGATGGAATCGGACGTTCTGCGGTTTGGCGAATTTGTAACCAAAAGCGGCAGAAATACGCCGTATTTCGTAAACACCGGTAACTACAGGACGGGAAAACAGATAGCAAAGCTTGCAAAATTCTATGCGGCGCTGATAAATGATGCGTGTGGGGATGGCTTTGATGGCATGTTCGGACCTGCATATAAGGGTATACCGCTTGCGGCGGCGGTTGCGGCAACGCTATATAACGAATATGGGATAGACAAGCCTTACTTTTTCAACCGCAAGGAGGAGAAGGATCACGGCGAGGGCGGCTCGCTGGTGGGATATAAGCCAAAGGATAATGACAGAATCATAATCATAGAGGACGTTATAACCGCAGGGACGGCGATCCGTGAAACCATGCCCGTGCTTAAAGGAGCGGCAAAGGTCACGGTAAACGATATGTTTATAAGCGTAAACAGGTGCGAGATAGGCAAGGACGGCGGAAAGACTGCCGTTTGCGAGGTGATGGACGAATTTGGTATAAAGGTCCATTCGATAGTGACCGTCAAGGATATATACGAATATTTAAAAACCGATGCAAAGTATGGATCCGTACTTAAAAATATGGAAGAATATATGCATAAATACTGTGTATTTTAACAGCGATTAGGGGTGATTATCATAAAACACATCATTAAAGCTTTTGTAGTTGCGTTTGCCGTACTGGTCTTTGGCGGTACCGCTTATGCGTATAATGTTGTAAACCTTCCCGAAACCATGACCTTTGACGAGGCGTTCGGTATATTTTCGGAGGAGGATATTTCAAGAGCGACGATATCAAACTATTCCGACAGGCGGTATATTGACCTTACAAGAGCGCAGATAAGCGATTTTTACAAAAATATGAAGGATATCGTGCTTTACCGCCAAATAAACCCCGTTCCGTTCAGGGGAACGGTGTTGAATCTCTACACAAATGACGGCAAGGCGCACTGCTATTATTCAAAATCCGGTGTGCAGATAGGACTTTACGGCGACAGTAACTATATATGCTACGCCGCAAAGGACGAGGACGCCGTATATATGACCAATATTGACGCGGTGTACCGTGACAGTCAGGATAAGATATATGCTGAGCTTTTATACCGTGCAAGGGGCAATGATTTTTTGAAGCTTCCGTCCGAAAGCTGGGGCATCATACCCGTAAAGGAGGCGGCGGCGCATAATCTGCTCCCGTATGAGCTTACCGATAAGTACGGCAAAAACATTACCCGTGAGCAGTTTTGTACGCTTTTGGCAAACCTTATGCGCGTTGTAAGCAATTACGCAAGCATAGAGGATTATATGGAGGATAAGAATATTATCTATTTCGGCAATTATTTCGGCGACTGTCAAAACCGTGACAATTCCATAAACACGCTTCACGCCCTGGGTATCGTATCGGGTAAGAGCGATAACAGATTTGATCCCGACGGACTGCTTACCCGTGAGGAGGCGGCAGCTATGCTTACCCGTGTTGCGGAAAAGTATATGTACATCTCCACCTACGGGAATCTGAATTTTGCCGATGCAAATTCCGTATCGCCGTGGGCTAAATATTATGTGATATGGGTAAATGAGAACAGCATTATGAACGGTAGCGAATCAAAATTTATGCCGAAAAACAATTATACGGTGCTTGAGGCGGTAATAACCGTAAACAGACTGTATAAGGTACTTATGAGAACGTTATATTAAAGTTAAAAGACTTCATAAAGCAATAAAAAATCCGCTTATCCGGCGGATTTTTTATTGCCTATTCATCGTATGGATAAAAATCGGGTATAAAGCTTTGTGAAGCGGAAGCTCCGTCCTGAACGTACACGTTTTTCATACCCTTTTTTGCGCAGTAGCCGATAAGGGCATCATAGTGCGCGAGGTCTATTTGCTTATTTATTTCGGGATAGAGTTTAAGATGCTTTGTAGGCGTATATTGGCTCATTATGCTTATGTATATATCATCGCCGTAGGCGGAATAAAGATAATCCGCTATCTTTTTTGATTCGTATAAAAGACCGGGGAGGAGCATGTGTCGGACGATCACGCCCTTTTTCATGATCCCGTTTTCAAAAAATTCGTTTTTACCGACCTGTAAAAACATTTTTTCCACAGCCGCCTTTGCAATTTCAAAATATCCGGGCGCATTTGAATAACGTATCGCCGTTTCATCCCGGTAATACTTCATATCGGGCATGTAAATATCTATATACCCGTTTAGCATATCTATCGTTTCGGGGCTTTCATAGCCGCTTGAATTATAGATTATGGGGATCGTAAGCCCGCCGTCCCTTGCAATTGAGATCGCCTGTATTATCCCGGGAACAAAATGCGTGGGCGTTACAAGATTTATATTGTGTACGCCGCTTTTTTGAAAGCCGAGGAAAATATCCGAAAGCTCCTTTTCGCTTACACAGTACCCGTGATTTTGAGTGCTTATCTCATAATTTTGACAGAATACGCATTTTAAAGTACAGTGCGAAAAAAATACCGTTCCCGAGCCGTGCGTTCCCGAAATCGGGGGCTCCTCCCACATGTGCGGCTTTGCCCGTGCTATTTTTATTTTGTTTCCGGCCCTGCAAAAGCCGCTTTTGTTTTCTCTGTCGACGCCGCACCCTCTCGGACAGAGCGTGCATTTTTTTAAAATATCCATAAAAATTACCTCAAAAACTATTCTAACACAAAAATAAAAGCGTTACAACACCAAAAAAGTGATAAAAATTGTGTATATTTCACATATTCTACTTGAAATTTTTAAATTTTGGGTGTATAATAACAGAGATGAATTATGATTATTCATATGGAGGAAGAATAGATGATTAGTAAGGCGTTTGGAAATATAGTGGAACAGATGGCTGAAATTTTTCCGAAAAAGTTCGGAATTGTGGATTCGCACGGGCTTGTGCTTGCCAATAACGGACCGGAAATACCTGCAAGCGTTGTAGAGGTTCTTACCGATGCGGCAGGGAATACAGATTCAATGATTATCAAGGACGGTTACACGGTACGTGCTATGGCAAACAATCCTTATGCGGAGTACTATGTATACGTTGAGGGTATTGACGAGGTTTCAAGATATTGCTGTAATGCGGTCGTTGTTGCCGCCAACAATGTCCGTCACTACTATGATGAAAAATATGATAAGAACAATTTTATGCAGAATATCCTGTTTGACAATCTTCTTGCATTCGACCTTCATCAAAAAGCGCGTGAGCTTCATGTCGATAACGAGGTTGCAAGGGCGGTATTCTACGTAAAGGTTATTGAAGAATCGCATGAGAATGCAATATATGAGGTTATCCGCAATATGTTCCCCGATAAGGACAAGGATTTTGTAATAAATGTTGACGGACTGGATATAGTTTTGATCAAGGAGGTAGATCCCCGGATAACTCAAAAAGAGCTTGAGGATATGGCAAACTCCATACTTTCTACCGTCAATGCCGAAACTATGAGCCAGGTGCTTATCGGTCTTAGCAGAGTAGCGCCGGATATCGACCATATCAACACCTCGTATAAGGAGGCGCAGGTTGCCATAGACGTAGGCGGAGTATTCAGCGAGGAGCAGACGATATTAAGCTATGATAACTTGGGTATCGGCAGACTTATATATCAGCTTCCCATAAGATTGTGCGAGCTGTTCTTGCAGGAGGTATTCAAAAAGGGAAGCATTGAGGGGCTTGACGAGGAAACGATACTTACGATAAACAAGTTCTTTGAAAACGACTTGAATGTTTCGGAAACGTCAAGACAGCTCTTTGTACACAGAAATACTCTTGTTTACAGACTTGAAAAGATATATAAGCTTACAGGTCTTGATTTAAGGAAATTCGATCAGGCTATAGTGTTTAAGGTTGCCATGATGGTATATAAATATCTTGAAGCTAATCCGATGAAGATATAAAAAATACAGAAGATATAAATGAATAAAGCGTAAATATACGAGGGAGTGCCCTCGTATATTTTGATGTTATATATAGCACCGAAAGGAATGATTATCGTACATGGGTACAAAAACGAAGATTGCATTGACCGCCCTGGTATCGGCGGCGCTAAGCTCCGTTGTCACGGCAAATATCGTCGGCGGTCTTTATCAGAAATATGCGGCGATGCTGCCTTCAAAAACAAATGAGCAGAATGTATACAATAAGCTCAAAACAATAGAATATTTTCTTGACGATCAGTATCTTTACGATTTTGACAATAAAAAACTTACCGAATCTGCCATAAAGGGCTATGTCGAGGCGCTTGACGAGCCGTACACCCATTATTATACAAAGGACGAGTTTACACAGTATACGTCGAGCGTAGAGGACGGGTATATGGGTATAGGCATAGTCATAACCGCAACAGAGGATAACACTATCGAGGTTATTTCCACCTATGAGGATTCCCCCGCACATAAGGCGGGGATATTGCCCGGCGACGTTCTTATAAAGGTAGACGATAAGGAATACAACGCCGATACTATGGATATGGCTGTTTCGTATATACGCGGCGGCGAGGTGGGTACAAGCGTTAAGGTGACGGTTTTAAGGGACGGAAAGGAGTTTGATTATGATATTTTAAGAAGCGATATCATAACAAAATCCGTATATCCGAAAATGCTTGATAACGGCATAGGCTTAGTCAGGATAACGGGCTTTAATGCGGCGCCGGATAATTCGGACAGGGACACCTACACGGAATTCAAGGACGCGATAGAAAGCCTTAAAGGCGAAGGAATGACAAAGCTTATAATAGATCTCAGGGACAATCCGGGCGGTGAACTGCAGGTCGTATGCAATATTGCCGATATGCTTTTACCGGAGGGGACAATAACGTATATGGAATATAAGAACGGCAAGAAGGATACCTATACGTCCGATAAAGCCGAGCTTGATATGCCTATGGCGGTGCTTATAAACGGAAACAGCGCAAGCGCCTCCGAGGTGCTTACGGGTGCGATAAAGGATTATAAGAAGGCTGCGGTCATAGGCGAAAAGAGCTACGGAAAGGGAATAGTGCAGAGTGTTCTTCCGTTCTATGACGGAACGGGAATGTCGCTGACCGTTGCAAAATACTATTCGCCAAACGGTGTTTGCATACAGGATATAGGCATAGAGCCGGATATCGCTGTGGAGCTTCCCGCGCAATATGCAAATATGTATGCATCGAGCGTCCCCGAAGAGGACGATACGCAGCTTAAAAAAGCTGTTGAAGTGCTTGGCGGCGAGTAAAAATGCGGCATGGATTTTCCGGAGGAGATTTGATGAGAGCGGTACTAAATGCTATAGATTATGTTTCAAAAGAGGGTAAATTCAAAAAAACCGCCGGTTATATCCAGCACGGCGTAACAAGCTGTATGCTTCACACTATAGCGGTCGCATATTACAGTGACCGGATCGCAAAGAAAATGCATATCAGGTACAGGCGCCGTGAGCTTTTAATAGGAGCGCTTCTGCACGATTATTTTCTGTATGATTGGCACGATAAGGCTCCGGAGAGAAAAATTCACGGTTTTACCCATCCGCGCTGCGCGCTTATAAATGCGGACAGGGATTTTGAGCTTACAAAAACAGAGAAAAATATAATAGTCAGGCATATGTTCCCGCTTACGCTTATACCGCCAAAGGTAAGAGAAGCGTGGATCGTGTGTGCTGTGGACAAGATATGCTCCGTATACGAGGTATTTTCAAAAAATCCGTATACGCGCTTAAGAGCTGAGCTTGCACTCAATAATGTTAATGTCGGTTGATGAGATTTTGTGGGGAGAGGTGTTTTGAAGATGGATATATGTCGTTATTTCCTTTGCTTTACGATGTTTGGATTTGTCGGCTGGGCGTATGAATCGCTGTATTACAGTATTATGGAAAAGAAGCTTATAAGCAGCGGCTTTTTGAACGGCTGTATATGCCCGATCTACGGAATAGGCGGCTTGATGCTGTCGCTTTTACCGGGCAGAATAGAAAACCCAATACAGCTGTTTTTTACGGGTATGATAATCACATCGGCTCTTGAATATGCCGTTTCGGTGCTTATGGAGAGGATATTCCACGAACGCTGGTGGGATTACAGCACATGGCCGCTGAATATTCACGGAAGAGTGAGCATAATAAGCGGTATGGCATTCGGGATACTGTCGGTCATAGGCGTAAAGTACATAATCCCCGAAACCTTCAGTACGGTTGAGGCTCTTACGGACCATGTGGTACATATAACGGCTATTGTGATAGCCGTACTGATGCTTGTCGATATAATACTTACGGTAAAAAATGCCGACAGCTTTACTGATAAGCTGTGGTATGTAAGGGAACAGTCAAAGCTCTTTGAGGAGGGCGGCACAGGCTACAGGCTTATGCGCGCCGTAAGAGGACAGTTTGCCGGTGAAGATGATGAGAACGGCATAATAGAAAGAATAAAAAGACGGTTGCGCAGATAGGATATCACAAAATAACAGGCGAGGTCGTAAAGTCCGAGCCTGATTTTTTGTTGTTTGCAAGCGCAAAAATAT
>CACZPW010000242.1 GCA_902783115.1 uncultured Ruminococcus sp.
GAGGGCGGCAAGGTCGATACGGGCGGACACAGCAACGATGTCCGTACATCAACAAGTGAATATCTCGCTTTTGACGCGGCATTCAAAAAAGCATTGGATTTTGCAAAAGATCGCACGGACACTATCGTAGTCGGTTCTCCCGACCACAATACGGGCGGACTGCATATACCGGATGACCCTACAGCTGCAGTCGCAGATGTATGTGCGGGGATAAAGCCGGCAGACCTTGTATGGGATTCATACAGCCATACAGGCGATAACGTTCCCGTATGGATATATGTCCCCGAGGGTATATCCTTTGTAGAGGGCGTGAGCCCCGTCCCGGGCGACACTCCGAGCACCCGTGAGAATTACGTGATCGATAATACTGCTATCGCGCCATGGTGTGCAGATCTCATCGGCGTTGATCTTAACGCATTATCGGACGAGCTCTTTGTAGACGTGACCAACATAGGAAAATACAGCGCTCTTACAAGAAAATTCACCTTCAATAACGGTGATAAATATGTATATGCAAATCAGGATGAATACTATAAGGACGGCGTAAGGATAACTACAGACGGCAGGACCTCGGTCTATGTCGGCAACAGATTCTATGTCCCTGCCGAAATGATAGAGGAAGAGGACTGGAACCATGTTTCGGAAGCGGGAGAGGGTGACGGAATAACAGGAAAAGGCTCTGCCTCCGATCCGTACATACTTGACGACGCAAACGATTTTATGGAATTTACCGGTAACCTGAACAACGGAAATCAGTACAAGGGCAAATATGTACGTCAGATGGCGGACATAGACCTGACAGGCTTCCCCGAATATAAAGGCGCTCTTTGCGGCGAATCTGCTGTTTTTAAAGGCGTATATGACGGACACGGAAACAAGATAAAGGTAGATATAACAACGGATAAGGATGCTGCTGTTTTCCCGAAGTTAGCCGGTATCGAGCAGGGTGACGGCACCTATAACGGCGGCGTTCTTATGAATGTGGGTATAGAAGGAAGCATCACATCCACAAAGGAGAACGGTTATGCCACGGGAATGGCATATTATGTAGGTACAGGCGGAAAAATAGGCAACTGCTACTCTAATGCGAATGTTCAGGCAGATTATGCTGCGGGTCTTGCGGTATATAACATGGGATATATCGGGAACTCCTCCTTCTGCGGAAAATTAACGGGCAATAAAGGAAAGATCCCTATCGCTTCAGACAGGAGCGGTTATGCTTATGAATTCCAGGAGTGCTTATACTTATCGAGTTTAGGCCGCGATAGCTATGACCAGACCTTAGGGATGTCCGAAACGCAGGCAAAAACACAAGCTGCTGAAAGATTAAACAGTAACCGCAGGGGACTTGCAAAGAAGCTTGGTTACAGTGACACAAACATTATTGTTTACTGGACGAATGAATACGGCTATCCGGAGCAGTATATCCCGCTGCCGATCGTTGACAGCGTAACGGTAACCCCCGACAGCGCAGTCGTGGATAAGGGCGACGGTATTTTGCTTACGGCAAAGGTGACGGGTCAGTACAATCCGTCGTTGGAGGTAATATGGTCGATAGAGGGTGAAGTCTCGGAGGGAACGACTGTTGCGTCCGACGGCTTCCTCGTAGTCGATAAGAACGAGACTGCAAAAACCTTCGACGTTATGGCAAAATCCAAGCAGGACGGCGGTATGGCGGCTATCGCAACGATAACCGTAGGCGAAAACACGCTTTCGGAGCCCGACGGTACCCGCGCGCGCCCGTATCTTATCGAAACTGAAGAGGATTTTAAAACGCTTTCCGACGGTATTATTGCGGGAAACGATTATTCGGGCGTTTATTTCAGACAGGCCAAAAATATAGATTTGGCGGAGCTTACGGGCTATAGGGGCGTTGGAAGCGCTCATAGCTTTGCGGGATTTTATGACGGTGCGGGGCATACGGTAAATATTGACATTGCATCGGATACGGACGAATGCCTGTTCCCGGATTTGGCGGGCACGGTAATTAACCTCGGTGTAACGGGAAGTGTTAAAAACGCATCTGCCGCGGGCGCTGTGTGTACGTCGGTACGGGAGGGCGGAAGGATCGTAAACTGCTGGTCAAGCGCCTGCGTGGAAGGTGAAAATCCGGGCGGTATCGCTTCGATAAACTACGGAACGATCGCTAACTGCTTCTTCTCAGGAACACTTAAGGCGGAATCGGGCAAAGCCACGGAGATCGCGGCAAGGACAGAAAATTCGGCAGACCGCAGCAACTACTATATCGGTGAAGAATACATTCCAAGCTCGCATAACAGCGAGGTAATGCCTGATCAGCTTAAAGATGAGGTTGCAAGCGGACTCAATATAGGAATTACCACCATGTCAAAAGCCACAGGTCTGCCTGCAAGCAGCTTGTCGGCATGGCATTATGCGGACGGGATATTAAGCTTCAGTCCGGACAATACAATGGCGGTCGACAGCCGAACGCTTACGGTATCGCTTTTCGGCAATACAAGTATAGGAACTGTCTGCGCGGCAATGTATGATGCCGGCGGAACACTCAGCGCCGTTAAAAAATACAGGGCATCTGATACGGTAGAGGTCAAATTTGCGGATGATATTGAAGGCTCATATATAAAGCTGATGTGGTGGCACGGAGATATGTATCCGATGTGTACGGCTCAGACGGTTTACCGTAATAACGATTGATAGGAGGCGCGGTATGGCGCTTGAAAACAAATTAGGGCTGACAGATTCCGCCATGCTTGAGTGTGAGGAAGAACGGATAAGCAAGAAAAGGGCGGCAAAGCTTTTTGAAAACGGGATCCTTGACACACTGGAGGCGGGAAAGTTTTCTGCCTTAAAAGCGATCCATAAATACCTTTTTGAAGAGATATACAGCTTTGCGGGCGAAATCAGAACGGTGAATATTGCCAAAGGCAATTTCCGGTTTGTACCCGTTATGTACCTCGGCGCCGCTCTTGATAACATTGATAAAATGCCGCAGGCGACCTTTGATGAAATCGTTGAAAAGTACGTTGAGATGAATATTGCCCATCCTTTCAGGGAGGGGAACGGGCGCAGTATGCGTATCTGGCTTGATCTTATTCTGAAAAAAGAGCTTTGCAGCCTTGATGACAATGCTTATGCGTGAGGATTATTTTAGTAACGGCTCATTCAGAAGAAGAGTGGCAAATGGGCAGGTAACTCAGGTTATTGAGAAATTGGTATCAATTCTTGAGAGCTGAGTATGAAAAATGTTAGCTAAGTAACAAATAAATTGGTTTTATGAAGTATTACATACAGAAAAACACTGTGGTTGAGTAAACAATCCACGGTGTTTTTTTGTGACACTTTTCTCTCCATTGAAAGCGGTTATATTTTTCTTGTCAATCCGCACTCCATCTGTTACTCCAAAGTATAGATGGAAGATGATATTTAGTCATTATATCTATATAAACAAAATACAGACAAGACTTTTAAAATAACACTCAAATTGCATATAAACGGTATGTAAAGTCACAAATTTGTCTTGTTTTTATAAAAATGTCCCTTTACAGTTGTGTGCGTTTTGCTTTATGATAAATTTAGGGTATGTTGTAAATTCGGAGGAAGACAAAATGGATTTTACAAGACTTAAAAGCTATATGGATGAGTTGACGGAGTGGGAAATCCCCGGAAACACAATTCGTGTTTTTAAGAATAATAGAGAGGTATTTAGATACAGCTCAGGATATAGAGATGTTAATAATAAAATAAAAATGCAGGGAGATGAGTTTTTTAATTTATATTCCTGCTCAAAGGTTGCACTGTCGGTAGCGGTAATGCAGCAGATTGAAGC
>CACZPW010000243.1 GCA_902783115.1 uncultured Ruminococcus sp.
AGCCGTCCGCAGCAACCTTAAAACAGCATGTGGGTATAGGCAGGGGGGAATGTAATGAGTAAACAGTCAAAGCTCAGATGTGAGGTTTGTGTTATCACGGAGGACGTCAAAGAAGATAAGGTTTTTAATTTTATCTCAAAGCTCAAATTCTTTATGAACGGCATAGGGCATCAATACGGTAACGATATGCCAAATGCCTGCGACTACCGTATCAGTTCGGATTTTGAGTTTATTTTTGTGGAGGACGGAGAAAACCGGATTGAGATTGACGGTACCGTATACAAGGGGCAAAAGGGTGATATTTTTGTAATACCGCCGTTTTCAAAAAATAAAATTCAAACAACCAGAAAAAATCCTCATAATAACTATTGGATACATTTCAGCATGGATCCGTTTTGTTATAATGAGGTTTTTTTAAATCTTTTGATCAGGGAACGCGGAAATTATTGCATTAAGCCGGATCACTTTGAAAAATACATTTCGCTTTTAAGGCGGATAGAAGATGAAATGAAGGAGATGCAGCCCGGCTATAAGCTGGTACGGGAGGGGTGTTTTAATACAATTCTTGCGCTTATGATCCGTGAGAACATAAAAAAAGCGGAAACGTTTAATCTGCCGTCCGTATCCAAAACGCAGGAGCGTAATGTGGAAATGATAATGAAATATCTGGACGAGCATATGCATGAGAGGATCACAGTTCAAAATATTGCAAAGAATGTACATTTGTCCGTTTCGTACATTTTCAGACTGTTTCAGAATAATATGAGTTGTTCGCCAAATCATTATATTCGTATCAGGAAAGCAATGATGGCAAAGGTATATATGGAGACCTCCAAAATGACTCTTTATGAAATATCCGAAGAATTGGGGTTTTTGAACTATTCCTATTTCAGCAAGCTTTTTAAGGACATTTACGGAATATCCCCCAAGGGCTTTCTTGAGCGGCATCCCGCTGCTCCTGCGGACGGTGAAGCTTCCTGATGCGGCTTTGAGGCGGGGCAATGGGCGTAGTTAAAAAAAATACCATATTTACCCTTGAAAACGGATGAAAAAAGGTATATAATATATGCCATGGTATTAAACGGGTCAAGTCCCGATACATAAAAAATCAAAGGAGTAAAAGAAAAATGGGTTCATTTACGGAAAAATTAAAGGCACGTGCCAAGCAGAATATAAAAACTATTGCTTTGGCAGAGGGCGAGGACATCAGGACGTTAAAGGCGGCCGAAATTGTTTTAAACGAGGGCTATGCGAAGGTTATACTTGTCGGCGATCCCGATAAGATAAGGGAAAAGTGCGCGGCTGAGGGTATAAACATCGGCGATACGCCTATAGTAAATCCGCTTACAAGCGATAAATTACAGGAGTATGCGGATAAGTTCTATGAGCTTAGAAAGGCAAAGGGTGTAACGCCCGAGCAGGCATTGGAAACCATGAAGGATCCGTCATACTATACGGTGATGATGGTAAAGATGGACGATGCGGACGGTATGGTATCGGGTGCGTGCCATTCATCGGCGGACACTATCCGCCCGTCATTGCAGATATTAAAAACCGCGCCGGGCACAAAGCTTGTTTCGGCATTCTTCATTATAAGTGTTCCGGACTGCGAATTCGGCGAGGACGGCACTTTCATATTTGCGGACAGCGGTCTTAATATGAATCCTACGGCTGACGAGCTTTCCGAAATAGCCATTTCATCCGCTGCATCATTTGAGCAGCTTGTGGGCGACAAGGCAAAGGTTGCAATGCTTTCATTCTCGACCTACGGCTCGGCTAAGAATGAGCTTGTTGACAAGATGCAGGAGGCTACAAGGCTTGCAAAGGAAAAAGCTCCGGAATTACTGCTTGACGGTGAAATGCAGTTCGACGCTGCCATTGTTCCGTCGGTCGGAGCGTCAAAAGCGCCCGGCTCTGAGGTTGCGGGTCATGCGAACACACTTGTATTCCCTGATTTGAATGCGGGAAATATAGGCTATAAGATAGCGCAGAGATTGGGTAAAGCGGAAGCGTTCGGCCCGATTTTGCAGGGTATAGCAAAGCCGGTAAACGACTTGTCGCGCGGCTGTGTTGCAGAAGATATAGCGGGCGTTGTGGCAATTACGGCTATTCAGGCAACGAAATAAAATACATTTGGAAAGGATTTTGGAACAATGAAGGTTTTAGTTATTAACGCAGGCAGCTCATCGCTTAAGTATCAGCTTATTGATATGGACAGCGAGAAGGTAATGGCAAAAGGTCTTTGCGAAAGAATAGGTATTGACGGCTCAAATTTACAGCATACAAATATCGCAAAGGACGAAAAGACGAAGATCGAAAAGCCGATGAAGGATCACGGCGATGCGATACAGATGGTAATAGACGC
The DNA here is from genome assembly GCA_902783115.1 of uncultured Ruminococcus sp. Taxonomy (GTDB): domain Bacteria; phylum Bacillota; class Clostridia; order UBA1381; family UBA1381; genus 12844. Next base: position 2,366 of record CACZPW010000243.1, read on the forward strand.
GCTTGTTGATGAAAAGATAGGCGTTATAGCCTCAATGTCCGAGATAGGCGCAGTAGGACACAGAGTTGTGCATGGCGGCGAGGAATTTGCGGAATCATGCGTGATCACCGAGGCAGTAATGAAGGCGCTTGAAAAGTGTACTCCGCTTGCGCCGCTTCACAATCCGCCGAACATCATCGGTATCGAGGCTTGCCAGAAAATCATGCCCGATACTCCGATGGTTGCGGTATTTGATACGGCTTTTCATCAGACAATGCCCAAAAAGGCGTATATGTATGCACTTCCCTATGAATGTTACGAAAAGTACGGCATAAGAAAGTACGGCTTCCACGGAACAAGCCATAAATATGTTGCCCAAAAAGCTGCCGAGCTTTTAGGTAAGGCTCCGTCTGAGCTTAAAATCATAACCTGCCACTTGGGTAACGGTTCGTCGATAAGCGCTGTTGACGGCGGTAAATGCGTTGATACCTCAATGGGCTTTACTCCGCTTGACGGCGTACCGATGGGCACAAGAACGGGCGCTATGGATCCGGCGGTCGTAACGTATCTTATAAATACGGGTATGACTTCAAAAGAGGTCGATAACCTTATGAATAAGCAGAGCGGCGTACAGGGTATATCGGGAGTTTCCTCGGATTTCAGAGATCTGTGTGCGGCATCGGAGGACGGTAATGAGCGTGCGCAGCTTGCTCTTGATATGTTCTCGTATCAGGTAAAGAGATTTGTCGGCTCGTATGCCGCTGCGATGGGAGGCGTAGACGCTATCGTATTCACCGCAGGCGTGGGCGAAAACGATGCGGGAGTCCGCGCGGCTGTAACGGAAGGTCTTGAATATATGGGCGTTAAGATCGACGCCGGTAAAAACAGCACGAGAGGAACGGTTGATATAACCGCAGAGGGCGCAAAGGTCAGGACTCTTGTTATTCCCACAAATGAAGAGCTTATGATAGCCATAGATACAAAGAGATTGGTCGAAGGCTGATATAAATAATAGTATCCTTTGACAAACGGAGGGAAACAATGGCTGAAAAATTGTTGTTCATTTTCAATCCGCATTCGGGCAAGGCGCAGATAGGTAATGAGCTTGTTACGATAATAGATATTTTCACAAAGGGCGGTTATGATGTGGTTGCGCACCCAACCCAGGCGCCTCGTGACGCGTATCAGACGATACTGGCATACGGTGACGAATATAAGACCGTAGTGGTATCGGGCGGCGACGGAACGCTGAGCGAAGCGGTCGAGGGGCTTATGTCGCTTGATAACCGTGACAGTATACGTCTGGGCTATATCCCGTCGGGAAGCACGAATGATTTTGCGGCAAGTCTCGGCATACCGTCCGATATGGAGGAGGCGGCACGCAGAATAGTACGCGGAAAGACCTTCAAATGTGATATAGGCAAATTCAACGATACCAAATTCAATTACGTTGCGGCGTTCGGTGCGTTTACCGACGTTGCATACGCAACTCCGCAGGAAAGTAAGAATATGCTGGGGCATATGGCATATATTATAGAGGGTATACAAAGACTTCCGAAGCTTCAAAGCTATGCGATGAATGTTACCTGTGACGGCAGGAAAATCAGCGGCGAGTTTATTCTCGGTATGGTTATGAACTCAAACCAGATAGGCGGAATAAAGGGCGAGTCTATAATAAATGCGGATCTGAGCGACGGGTTGTTTGAGCTTCTGCTTATAAAAGCTCCGGCAAATATTCTTGAGATGCAGCCTGTAATAGCAGGGATCCTCAGAGGCGACAAGGAGGGTGACGGCTTCTGCATCTTAAAGGGAAAAGAGTTTACATTTGAAACGGAAGATGATGTGCAATGGACTCTTGACGGAGAATACGGCGGAAATTCAAGACAGGTTTCCGTGTCCGTTCTCGAAAAGGCGGTAAATTTTATAATATAAGTGTTGACAACGGCGTACAGGTGTTGTATACTGTACGAGGTTAGATAATGTGTCTTCGGGGCAGGGTGCAAGTCCCTACCGGCGGTATAGTCCGCGACTTCTGATAGATTCAGAACTGATCGGGTGCAATTCCCGAACCGACGGTCACAGTCCGGATGAAAGAAGCGAACAGTAAGTATGTCAGGTCCCGAAATGTTTTGTTTCGGGACTTTTTCTTTTTCAGGGCGCATTGGAAAACGTATTTATTTTTAAGGGGGTTTTCGTTATGGAAACAAAAAGAAGATTTAATACGAGGTATTTGGCAAGCGGCGGGATATTAGCCGCAGTCGCAGTGGTTCTGATGTTTATTGAAACGCCGATGCCGATGCTGCCGAACTTTTTGAAGCTTGATATTTCAAACATACCCGCGCTTGTGGGCGGATTCGCGTTTGGGCCGTTGGTCGGCGTGCTTATAGTGCTTGTAAAGGATCTTATACACATGACGCTGACATCAACGGCGTTTGTCGGCGAGCTTGCGGATTTTCTGATAAGCGGAAGCTTTATATTTGTATCGACGCTTGTATATTCGTACCGTAAATCGAGAAAACAGGCGTTTATCGGTATGGGGCTTGGAATTTTAGCAATGGTGGTTGTCGGTGCGCTTATGAATTACTATGTACTGCTCCCGTTCTATGCAAAGGCGTATATGCCTATGGAGCAGATAATTTCGCTTTGCTCTCAGATAAATCCGAGGATAGTTGACAAGCTGACGTATGTTATTTACGGAGTTATACCGTTCAACATCATAAAAGGGCTTGTAATATCCGTAACTACGGCGTTCGTGTATAAAAATATATCAAAAATCATTCACGGATAAGCGCCAAACGGTGTAAAATCAAAGCAATATATTTTTAGGAGGTACATAATGGATAGTGTTGCAAAGTCGCTGACGGAAAGTCTTTCATCGGTGGGAATACCGTCATGGTTGGTTGTCCTGCTTATTTCCATGATACCTCTTCTTGAATTAAGAGGCAGTATATTGGTTGCGGGGATACTCCTGAAAATGAAATTTTTGCCGACGTATATATCGGCGGTAATCGGGAATATGATACCCATTCCGTTTATCCTGCTGTTTATTACCACCATATTCAATTTTATGAAGAAAATGCCTGTGGTAAATAAATTCCCGGACTGGTGCGAGAAAAAGGCGCTGAAGCATTCGGCGCAGATAGAAAAATACGGTTATTTCGGGCTGTATTTGTTTGTGGCGATACCGTTGCCCGGTACGGGCGCATGGACGGGAAGCCTTTTGGCGGTGCTGTTCGGGCTTGACTTTAAAAAGAGCCTGCTGTCGATATTTTTGGGCGTCCTTACGGCGGGCTGCGTAATGTCTGTAATAGCATTCGGAGTAAACGGACTGATAAACCTTTTTTGATGATTACGTTAAATTATGTGTGGGGAAGATAATATCTTCCCCTACTGTTGTTTTGGGAGAAAATTGCCGCGCAAAGCACGAATGGTGTTTGGAGTGGGGGCGGATATTATCCGCCCGTTGTATGCGTTATTGTATGCAAAATGTCGAATGATTATAGCCTTCCCCCGCAAACGTAGTTTGCAAGTGTGGGGAAGGGGGGACCGGCATTGCCGGTGGATGATGGGTTATAGCCTTCCCCGCCAAGGGCAATACTGTCAACTTAGCGTTGCCGGTATAGCAATGAAATATTTTGCCTTTGGCAAAATGTGAAATTCACACTATGTGTGAGTGAAATTCATGCTACGCATGAGTGAAATTTGCAG
>CACZPW010000244.1 GCA_902783115.1 uncultured Ruminococcus sp.
TAAGGTACAAAATGCCAAGGCATTTTGAATTATTCATATTTTTTTGAGCTTCGGAAAGGAATGAATATAACAATGTTTGATATAATAAGGGCAGGTAAGAAAGCGTTATCTGCGATCGGACGTAAGATAATCAAAGAAAAGCCCAAATTTTCAAAACGGAATATTGAACGCTATATCCCCAAACAGCTCAAGATCCGCACCAAACGGTCAAAGAAGGGTATCGGCAAAACGGTTGCGGCGGCGATATCGATAGGTGTCGGCATAGTCGGCGTTTTGGCGGGGATAGGCATTGCAAGAATAATCCGTAACAAAATCACAAAAAAAGCCGTGATACTGGTAGGCGCAAATAAGAATGAGCTGCCCGGCGGCGGCTTTAACGGCTATCTTGTAAAATATACCGATCTTGACGGGCTTGACGCGCTTGTTGAAAAGCTTGCCCAAGACGAGTTTTCCGAGCTTATTTTAGTACCCATGAACGTTATAAACGGCTATGAAACAGAAAAAATACGCAATATTATGGCGTATAAAAAGTATATGTTTGAGAGCGTGAAATTCGCGCCGGCATTGCTTAGCTCGGATGCCGATTATACATACGTCGCAAAAACTCTTGCCGCGTGTACGGCGGGTACGGATATTGATACGGCTGTGGTATTTTTGGGTAAGGGCACGACTCACTATTCAAATTCGTCATATATTGCGCTTAACGAGCGTTTAAAGGAGCTGGGCGTATCAAATGTATTTGTCGGAACTCTGCACAGCTATCCGGGCATTGATAAGGTAATGTCGGAAATAGAGAGCGGCAAGTATCAAAATGTTATACTTTGCCCGCTGGAGATGACGGTTGATGCGGAGATGTGTGCGGCGATGTCAAGGGATAACGAAGCTTCGTGGTACAATGCATTTTCGGGAGCGGGCTTTAACTGCGGCGCATATTATAAGGGCTTGTGCGCGTACAGGGGAATACGCAGGCTTATAGTTGAGCATACAAAATCTGTAATGCGGTAAGGAGAAATACTAAATGGTGATCTTATACGAGGTACATAATAACCTTTATGTCAATCTGACAAATAAATGTCCGTGTGCGTGTACGTTTTGCCTCAGGCAAACGAGGGACGAAATGAATGAAAGCGGTAGCCTGTGGCTTGAAAGGGAGCCGGATATCGGCGAGATCAAGGCGGAGTTTTCAAAGTTTGATATGTCAAGGTACGGCGAGGTGGTATTCTGCGGCTTCGGCGAGCCGACGGAACGGCTTGATGTAATGCTTGAAACGGCGGCATTTGTAAAGGAGAAATACAATAAAAAGATACGTGTGAACACAAACGGGCTGGGCGATCTTGTAAACGGCAAGAATACGGCGCCCATGTATAAGGATAAGGTCGATACCGTGTCCATAAGCCTGAACACGCCGAACAGGGAACGGTATCTGGAGCTTACACGCTCAAAATTCGGCATAGAATCGTTTGATAAAATGCTTGAATTTGCAAAAAACGTCCGTGAATATGTAAATGAGGTGGTGCTGACTACCGTTGATACCACGCTTACAAAAGCGGAGGAGGAAGAATGCCGGAGGATTTGCGAGGGTATAGGCGTAACGTACCGTATCCGTGCATGGGAGGATTAAATTTATTCACATTTTTACAGAGTACCCACATATATTAAATGTAGTAATATTTTAATATATGGGGGTATTTTTATGTGCGGAATAAGCGGATTTATAAGCTTTCGTAACAATTACATAAACGATGAAAAAAAGCATAAGGGAATAGCCGTATCAATGGCTGATGCATTGCGGCACAGAGGACCCGACGAGAGCGGAGTATGCGTGTGCGAGCATGCGGTGTTTTCCCATGCGAGGCTTTCGGTAATAGATATAGACGGAGGCAAACAGCCGATGAAGCGTACCGTTTCGGGGCATGAGTTTGTGATCACATATAACGGTGAGCTGTATAATACCGACGATATAAGGGACGGACTCAAAATGTGCGGCTATAAGTTCACGACCAAATCCGATACCGAGGTACTGCTGTGCGCATATATACACTACGGCAGGGAATGTGTGAATATGTTAAACGGCATATATTCGTTTGCGATATGGGATTCCATGCGCCAGGAGGTGTTTATGTGCAGGGACAGGTTCGGCGTAAAGCCGCTGTTTTATACCGAAACCGGTAACACGCTTGTGTTTGCGTCCGAGATAAAGGCGCTGTTTAAATATCCGGGCGTGATACCGAAGCTTGATAAAACAGGGCTTTGCGAGCTGTTTGCGATGAGCCCGGCAAGAACGCAGGGCGAGGGCGTGTTCTATAATATCCGCGAATTAAGACCTGCAAGATATATGGTAATAAATAAATACGGTAAAAGGACGGTGAAGTATTGGTCATTAAATTCGCATGAGCATACCGACAGCTACGCCGATACGGTGGATAAGGTGCGCTCTCTTGTGACGGATTCGATAGAGCGTCAGCTTGTGTCCGATGTGCCCGTTGCGACGTTTTTATCGGGTGGGCTCGATTCAAGCATTATAACGGCGGTCGCGGCAAGGTATATGCAAAAGCAGAATAAGCGGTTATCCACATATTCCTTTGACTATGAGGGCAATAACGAGTATTTTAAACCGTCGGCGTTTCAGCCGGACAGCGACAGTGTGTGGGTGCCGAGAATGTGCGGGGAATTTGATACGCTGCATAAAAATCTTGTCTGCCCGACAAAAAAGCTCGGCGAGCTTTTGGAGCAAGCCTTAATGGCAAAGGATCTGCCCGGAATGGCGGACGTTGACGCGTCGCTTTTGTACTACTGCGGCGAGGTAAAGAAAAATCATACGGTAGTTTTATCGGGCGAGTGCTCCGATGAGATATTCGGCGGCTATCCGTGGTTTCGGGATAAGGCGGCGTTTGAGCGGGACGCATTCCCCTGGTGCTATGACCAGACGTTAAGAAGCAGTATTTTAAAGCCCGCTGTGGCAAAAACACTGGATCTTTCCGGGTATTCCAAAATGCGTTATTTTGAGTCGATAGATGAGGTGCCCGTGTATGAGGGCGATAACGCGGAGGAGAAACGCAGACGTGAGATAGCATATCTTAATATCAACTGGTTTATGACGAACCTGCTTGATCGAAAGGACAGAATGTCAATGGCGCGGGGACTGGAGGTAAGAGTACCGTTTTGCGACCACAGACTTGTCGAATATGTGTGGAATATACCGTGGAGTATGAAAAATAAGGATAACGTGTCAAAAAACGTGCTCAGAGAGGCGGCAAAGGGGATTTTGCCCGAAGACGTGCGGTTAAGGAAAAAAAGCCCGTTCCCCAAAACGCATAACCCCGAATATGAAAAAATCGTAAAGGGTATGCTTTACGATACGATATCCGATCCGAACGCCCCGATTTTAAGCCTGTGCGATAGGGACAGCATAATCAGAGTTCTTGAAGGCAAGGCGGATTTGGGTAAACCGTTTTTCGGTCAGCTTATGGCTCTGCCTCAGTTTTACGGGTATATCCTGCAATTGAATTATTTGTTAAAGGATTACCACGTATGGATAGTATGATTTTTGTAATGTTAAATATATTTGTAGGGACCGGCGTCCCCGACGGTCCGAAAAGTAGGGACCGGCGTCCTCGACGGTCCGCAAAGTAGGGACCGGCGTCCCCGACGGTCCGAAAAAGTAGGGACCGGCGTCCCCGACGGTCCGCAAAGCGGATGTGTTGCCTGCGTCAACACGCCTGCAAAACGCCCTGCGTTTTGCTCCCCTCGACGCTCTGTTTTGATTTCCCGTGCAATTGTAGGGACCGGCGTCCTCAACGGTACGAAAAACTAAGAATTGCAAAACATGTTGATTTTTCTATGGAAATGAGGTATGCTACAATTGGGAATGTGGGGGGAATAAAAATATGGAATTGCCAAAGAGAAAATCAACACGGCTGCAAGGATATAATTACAGTACACCCGGTGCGTATTTCATAACGCTTTGCACAAAAGACAGACAACGGATATTGTCAGAGATATCAGTCGGTACCGGTATACCTGTAGGGACCGGCGATTGTCTACGGCGTTTGTTGCCTGCGTCAACACGCCTACAAAACGCTTTGCGTTTTGCTCACCTCGACGGTCCGCAAAACAAATTAACAAAATACGGTGAAATTGCAGACAGACAGCTTAAGATAATGAGTGATTTCTATGACAATATCAAAATTGATAAATATGTCATAATGCCAAACCATATCCATTTGTTAATCAGGATTATTGATACAGACGGACAGTCGGGGACGCCTGTCCCTACAAATTCGTTGATTTCGCAATTCGTCAGTACGTTTAAGCGATTTTGTAATAAGGAATACGGCAAAAATATATGGCAGTCCCGTTCAAATGATCATATTGTTCGTGGAAAATATGATTATGAAAAAATATGGGAGTATATAGACACAAATGTTATACGGTGGGAAAAGGATTGCTTTTATGATAGTTAATACCCAAACGCAAAAAAACAAGGTCAATCACGACCTTGTTTTTTTGGAATGTAGTTTTATTCTTTAATAGCCAATCTGCTGTCATTGGTTGTGTAACCGGCGTCAGATGCGCTTTCGCTTGTACCTGAACCGCTGCCTAAAACGTTATCCAATAAACCGCTGCTTGCAGTTAATATATCTTCTGCTACAAAGGCTGTAATCTCGATAGCAGGCGTAAAATATGTCTTTTTCATTCTATCATTCCTCCCATCTTAGTTTACTGCTGTGTGATTAGTAACCGTACCTGCCTGAACAGTACCGTTAGGAACGGTATCGCCTGTCCAGTCAAAATCCTGTGTAAAAGTAAACGGTAAGCCCCAGAAATAGGAGTATGCACCTTGAACGTCTGCAAGGGAGTCGTACTTTATGTACGGAACCGCGTAAAACTGTACGCCGTTTGCCTGTGCAGGAGTAATCTCTGTGATTTGATAATAGAAATTATCAATAGTCGATGAGTCCGTAAGCTCTGTTGTCTTTGCCCGTGTTGTATCAGTCGAGCTGAAATCACCTGTATTTATTGAACCTGTCCATGTCGGAAGATTTACAAGTGCAAAACCGTGACTGCGATATGTAGCATTGTCAAGGTTAAAGGGTGTTGCCTTTGTATTAAATCTTACTGTACCTGTCGTGCCGGCTGTTGTAACAAACGCAGCTTGCTCTTCAAAGGATACTGCCGTGGCATCGCTTTTTGTTATAAGCAAATAGTCAAGCTGAGTACCCAATGAATAGTTTACAACTGCATAAATATTGTGCACACCTGATGACAAATAAACATTTGATATACTTTTTGTTGTTATGCCAGAACTGCTTCCGCTAACAGTATCTATTGGAGCTTCTCCGGACTGACCATTGTAATTCCAATTATTACTTGCAGTATCAACATATATGTTATCAGTTCTCCCATTACCACAATAACCGAATGTTAATGTATACATACCGCTTTCGGCTATTGTAGGATAAAACCTTGTATAATTTCCGTGATTAGTTGCAGTCCATGTTGTGCCACCGGATGCATCCGATCCTGTATATTCGCCATATGTTGTATGCCTACTTGTAGTAGCATCTTCCGCTTCACAAAAATAAACTGCATCATTATCAAGTGTATATGCAGTATTCACTGTATTTACGCCTGCTGTGAGTGTAATTGTTCCTCCTACAGAATCTGATTTGTAGAAATGACCACTATCCTCAATATAAGCATACCCATGGTAATCATATGTATCGTCAGCATACAGTCCCGTCAAACTATCTGTTTCTGTCTTTAAAACAGTTTCTCCGTATTTATAATTTTGTACAAAGCTTGTAGCAGGAAGTTTCTTATCATAGTTTACGGTTATAATGCCATTTGCTTCAACGGTGTATGGTAAACTTGTATCAATGGAATTAAATACATATTTGCAGCCGTCACCTATAACACTAGTTTCATAGTCAATGTTATCAATAGTATATCCAACGAGCGTATCAATTGCCACCTCATCAGCAACAACCTCGCTACCACATAGGTATTTTACAGTAACTGTAGTGTTTTGAGCTGAACCTACATGCACAGTAATATCTTTTGTAGTTGTTTCATAATCATCTGTGCCTTTTGCTGTCAATGTGATAACTGTATCACCTTCTTCAACGCCAGTAACACTTACCTTTTGAGTAGTTGAGTCATATGAAGCCGTAGCCTTACCTGACGCGGAATAAAAAGTTTCTACAGAATTTGCGTTTGCGACTGTTGCCAAGTCAAGTGTTTCTCCAACCCCAACGGTTATTTCGCTTTCTGAAGTGATTGAAGGCATGGTAAGTTCATATGCCGTAAAATTACTGATATAGTCCGTTTTGCCTCTTCCATGTCTAAAATCTATACCTCTACTAATTTCAGCATTGGCAGAATCATGCGAGTAATAATTTTTTGTCTGCTTTTCCACACCATCCACGAAGAAAACAGCTTTGTTCAAAACATTATCAACTATAATGGAAACATTGTAGGTAGTGCTTGTGTTTGTCATCCCCAAATCATTTGGACTTGTTGAAACTCCAAAATATTGCCATGTCCGCTGGTTGTCGTTACCACTCCAAGTTGCTATATTACTGGCATTATTACCAGTATTACTTCCTGAATCGGACTTGTACTTGAAGGAGTATCGATAGATATGCCCCTCACTGTTACTAAGGTCAGTATACGCATAACATAAATAGTCGCCGTTGTTTGAGCCATAAACCCAAGCGGCACCATCAGAAATACCGGACAGACTTCCATACCAACCAGAACCTAAATCGTTGACATTGGTAGTTGTCTCTAAAGATGTCCAATTAGATGTGAACAAAACCGTGCTTGCCTCCGCAGTCAAGCCCACGCAAAAAAAGTGGATGCGATAAGCGTAAGAGCCGTTATGGCGCTTACTATTTTTTTGGATTTCATTTTTTTATTATCCTCTCTTTCCTTAAAGAAATTTTACAAACCGGATCCACTGCACATCTGTATTCGGTTTGCGTTTCTTGATAATGCCGTATCATTAAATATGCACACAAAACAACACGGCACATAATTTTGCACATATATATGATAGCACAAAAAAATATAAAATGCAATACATTTTTTAAATTTATTAAAACGTTACATATTATGTCCTCACAAGCAATGGAATTGTTGTTAAAGATATTGACCTACAGGGTGTGAACTGGTATAATATACCTGCCTGATGCGGAAAATGAATAATTTGTAATTGGTGTTGATTACCAAAAGCATATATGCTATAATAGGCGTAAAGAGGGTTAAATAATGGTAGCAATAATAGATTACGGTGCGGGAAATCTGCACAGCGTAAAAAACGCGCTTGATTTTTTGGGTGCGGAATCGAAAATAACGTCACAGAGCGCCGAGATACTGTCGGCGGACAAGGTGATATTGCCGGGTGTGGGCGCGTTTGGCGACGCGATTTTATCGCTTAAAAAATCGTGCCTGTTTAATACGGTAAAAGAGGTAAAGAGCAGAGGTATTCCCCTGCTCGGTATATGCCTGGGGCTTCAGCTTATGTTTTTGACAAGCGAAGAATCGCCCGGGGTGGAGGGGCTCGGTTTATTTGACGGAAAAATAGTAAAGATCCCCGATCATTCTCTTAAGATCCCGCACATGGGCTGGAACA
>CACZPW010000245.1 GCA_902783115.1 uncultured Ruminococcus sp.
AACCGCTCGGACACCTCTCCTTTCGGATTCAGCTTTTCCATTATAGCACAAAAAAGCATTTTTGTCAACCCCTGAAATGAAAAAAGCGAAAGATAATTTGTATTTACGAAAAAAACGCAGTCCCCTCCCCTGTTTCTGCGTATGAGGACCGCGCCGAAAAACGGCCTGCGCGGCGCACTTTTCTGCATCCGCGGGCGGAATGCTTGCATTTTTTTTCTAAATGTGCTATACTTACTTTGTATGACAATTTTCCGGTGTGCCCCGGCGGCGCACCGACAGAAAGGAACATCTCCATGGCGAAAAAGCAGCAGGAATACGGCAACGAAAGCATTACGATGCTGAAAGGCCCTGACAAGGTCCGCAAGCGTCCGGCAGTTATTTTCGGCTCGGACGGTCCCGACGGCTGTGCGCATTCGGTATTCGAGGTCATCACAAACTCGATCGACGAAGCGCGTGCAGGCTTCGGTACCAAGATCATCATTACGCGCTTTCTGGATCAGTCCATTGAGGTCGAGGACTTCGGCCGCGGCTGTCCGGTTGACTGGAACAGCACCGAGGAACGCTATAACTGGGAGCTGGTCTACTGCGAGCTGTATGCGGGCGGCAAGTACGATGCAGGTGCGGAGACCTACGCTTACTCACTCGGCCTGAACGGTCTGGGTCTGTGCGCGACGCAGTTTGCGTCAGAATATATGGATGTTACGGTTATCCGGGACGGGCAGCAGTATTCTCTGCATTTTGAAAAGGGCGAAAATATCGGCGGACTTACAAAGGAGCCTGTGCGTTCAATTCAGACAGGAAGCACACAGCGTTGGAAGCCCGATGCGGAGGTATTTACGGACATTGACATACCCCTTGATTTTTATCAGGACGTTTTAAACAAGCAGGCTATGGTAAATGCCGGCATACGCTTTGTTTTGTATAATGAAACAGAAACCGGTATGGAAATGTTTGAATACTATTATGAAAACGGTATTGTTGACTATGTAAAGGAAACCGCGGGCGAAAACGCCTTTACAACGGTTGAAACGTGGGAAACGGAAAGAGAGGGTAAGGACAGAGAGGATAAAGAGAATTACAGAATGAAGATGCAGGTCGCATTCTGTTTCTCAAACACCGTAAATATGCTTGAATATTACCATAATTCAAGCTTTCTGGAGCATGGCGGATCACCCGATAAGGCGGTAAAGAACGCTTTTGTGTTTGCAATTGACAAATATCTCAAAAATAACAATAAATACAACAAAAACGAGTCAAAAATCAGCTTCGGCGACATTGAGGATTGCCTTATTCTTGTCATAAACTCATTTTCAACGCAGACAAGCTATGAAAACCAGACAAAAAAAGCAATAAACAATAAGTTTATACAGGAGGCTATGACCGAGTTTTTAAGGCAGCAGCTTGAAGCGTATTTCGTGGAAAACAAAACCGACGCCGAAAAAATAGCAAATCAGGTGCTTGTAAATAAGCGTAGCCGTGAAAATGCCGAAAAAGCGAGGATAGACATAAAGAAAAAGCTTACGGGAACAATGGACGTCACAAACAGAGTCGAAAAGTTTGTCGATTGCAGGTCAAAGGACCATACCTTGCGTGAGCTCTACATCGTGGAGGGCGATTCGGCACTCGGCTCATGTAAGCAGGCAAGGGATCCGTCGTTCCAGGCGATAATGCCGATAAGAGGTAAAATATTGAACTGCTTAAAGGCGGATTATCCCAGAATTTTCAAAAGCGATATCATAGTTGACCTTTTGAGGGTTTTGGGCTGCGGCGTTGAGATAAAATCAAAGCACAACAACAAATTGGAGGGCTTTGATATAGATAATCTGCGCTGGGATAAGGTAATAATATGTACCGATGCCGATGTTGACGGATTCCAGATACGCACATTGGTGCTTACCATGATCTACAGACTTACCCCGACGCTTATAGATATGGGCAAGGTGTATATTGCGGAATCTCCGCTTTATGAGATAACCGTTACAAAATCGAAAAGGAAGGGCGAAAAGCATTTTGCCTATACCGATGCTGAAAGAGATAAGATAATAAAGGAATTAAACGAGGCGGGACTTACAAAGGATCATGACGATTACGATATCAAGCGTTCAAAGGGCTTGGGCGAAAATCAGCCTGAAATGATGTCGCTTACCACCATGCATCCCGCAACGAGGCGGCTTATAAGGGTAACGCCGGAGAGTATGGAAAAGACCGCAAAGATGTTTGATATACTTCTTGGTGATAATTTGCAAAGCCGTAAGGATTATATTGCCCAAAACGGCAGTCTTTATATGGAAATGGTTGATTTATCATAAAAATACAAGGGGAAAATGAAATGGCAAGAAAGAAAAAAGCTCAAGAGGAATTAAAGATTGTTGAAGCTCCCATAGCTGAGGAGGCAATAACTGCTACTCTTGAAAAAAACTATATGCCCTATGCAATGAGCGTTATAATTTCAAGAGCAATTCCCGAGATCGACGGATTGAAGCCCGCGCACAGAAAGCTTTTGTATACGATGTATAAAATGGGGCTTTTGGGCGGAAAGCTTACAAAATCCGCAAATGTTGTGGGACAGACGATGAAATTGAATCCTCACGGCGATGCGTCGATATACGAAACGATGGTCCGTCTTACACGGGGTAACGAATCCTTGCTGCATCCGCTTATAGAATCACAGGGTAATTTCGGTAAGCAGTATTCGAGGGATATGGCATATGCCGCATCCCGTTATACGGAGGTAAGACTGGAGCCTATCTGCGAGGAACTGTTCAGGGATATAAATAAGAACACGGTCGAATTTGTGGATAGCTATGACGGCGAAATGAAGGAACCGGTCATGCTTCCGTCGGCGTTTCCGAATATCTTAGTAAACCCGAATCAGGGTATAGCTGTCGGTATGGCGTCAAATATATGCTCCTTTAATTTACAGGAGGTATGCGAGAGCGCAATAGCGATACTCAAGAAAAAAAGTACAACAGTCGATGAAATACTTGAAATTATGCCCGCGCCCGATTTTCCGCTCGGAGCTTCGATAATATATTCAAAAGATGAAATGGCGGAAATTTACAGGACGGGAAGAGGCAGCTTCCGTATGCGTGCGGTTTACGGATACGACAAGAAGAACAACTGTATCGAGGTTACACAGATACCGTATTCCACTACGGGCGAGGCGATAATCTCAAAGATAATGGAGCTTATCAAGGCAAATAAGCTGAAGGAAATAACCGATGCGAGGGACGAAACGGGACTTGGCGGCTTTAAGCTAACCTTTGATTTAAAGCGAGGCGTTGATCCGGACGCACTTATGAATAAGCTTTATAAGCTTACGCCGTTGGAGGATTCCTTCGGCTGTAATTTCAACGTCCTTATCAAAAACCGCCCGTATGTGCTGGGCGTTAAGGAGATACTTGAACGGTGGATAGAGTTCAGAATGGACTGTATCAAAAACGGATTGAGGTATGATATCGAGAAAAAGAGTGCAAAGCTGCATCTTTTGACAGGTCTTAAAAAGATTTTGCTTGATATTGACAAGGCTATTTCCATTATCCGCCATACCGAGCTTGATGCGGACGTTGTTCCGAACCTGATGGAGGGCTTTTCAATCGACAAGACGCAGGCTGAGTATGTTGCGGAAATAAAGCTTCGCAGCTTAAACCGTGAATATATCATAAACCGAATATCCGAGATCGAACGGCTTATGGAGGAGCTTGATGAGCTTAACCGTATTTTATCGGACGATAAAGAGGTCAAAAAGGTCATTATCGCTCAGCTCAAGGATATAATCAAAAAATACGGTCAGCAAAGGCGCACTGCGCTTATAGCCAATGATGATATCGAAACGTATGTTGAGGTCAGAAACATTGATGATTTCCCGTGTACCGTATTTATCACAAGGGACGGGTACTTAAAGAAGGTATCTCTGGTATCCTTGCGCTCAACAACGTCGGAGCACAGGTTAAAGGAAGAGGATGAGATAATCCAGACCATTGAAACTACCAATAAAACAGAGTGCTTGTTCTTCACCGACAAGGCGACGGTGTATAAGATGAAGCTCTATGACATACCCGATTCAAAGGTATCGGCAATGGGCGAATATATGCCGGGAATATTGGGTATTGAACAAAACGAAAAAATATTGTATACTGTTATTACCGATAA
>CACZPW010000246.1 GCA_902783115.1 uncultured Ruminococcus sp.
GTATGTGATGTAGGGACAGGCCTCCCGGACTGTCCGTGTTTACACACAACACCAATCGCATACAGACGCGGCCGTAGGGGCGGCACATAAACCGAAATTTACACATTTGCTCTTAAAAATTTTGCTCTTTCGATATCCCTCTGCTCCGCATTAAGCTCCTTGCCGTTGCTTATAAACGCAGGCGATATCAAAACCATACATTCGGGTATGCAAATTTGCCCCTTATCCGTGATTATTCCCATGTTCTGTCCGAGCAAAACATCGGATAACAGCGACATTGCCTCCCCCGAACTTATCTTGCGGGCATATTTTAATGTGCCGTATGACCGCCACAGCTTATCGGAAAGCTCCGCGCCGCTTTTTTCTTTCAAAAGCTCGCGCGCCTTTTCTTCCATTTCTATTATCTGCTTTGCGATATTCTGAAGCTTTTCTATGATCTGCTCCTCGCTTATGCCCATTGTCACCTGATTCGATATCTGATACAGGTTTCCGTCGGCTCTTGTGCCTTCGCCGTACAAGCCTCTTACCGCAATACCCAGCGACGATGCGTTGTTTACGACACGGTTTATGCTCTTTGTCATGGTAAGCGCGGGCAGATGCATCATAAGCGACGCCCTTAAGCCCGTACCCGCATTTGTCGGACAGGCGGTCAGATATCCCAGCTCCTCGTCAAACGCATACGTCAGATTTTCCTCCATAACGTCGTCTATCTTTGATGCGGTATCGTACGCCTCCCTGAGCTTATTGCCGTTCATGATCACCTGCAGGCGTATATGATCCTCCTCCATAAGCATTATGCTCATGGTTTTGTCCTTGCTTATGAATACGCCCTTTGCGTTTCCCTGAAGCATCTGCGGGCTTATTAAATGCTCCGATGCAAGCTGCTCCTTTTTCGCCGGCGCCGTTGCGTCGAGATCGGTATAGTCAAGCTCCTTTGAAAGTGTGGAGTTGCTGTTTGTGATCGCCGATTTAATATCCTCTATGACCTTTTTCTTGTCCGATAAGGCGTTTGGGAACGGGACGTTGTCAAGATTCCTTGCAAGCCTTATGCGTGTTGAAATAACTATATCGCTTTCATTATTTTTATACCAGATCATGATTATTTCACCTCGCTCTCCATCCCACGTATCTGCTTATGAAGCTTTGCCGCTTTTTCGTAATCCTCCGCCTTTACCGCGGCGGCAAGCTGCTCCTTTAAGCTCTGATAAAGTCTTTTCTTTTTGATACTCTCGCCCGACTTTGACGGGACCTTTCCCGTATGATGTGAGTTTGAGTGTATCTGTGCGATAACCTCGGTTATCTGCGGCTTGAAGGTCTTATAGCACTGCGAACAGCCAAGCCTTCCGTTCTGCCTGAAATCCGCCCAGCTTCTTTGGCAGGTCGGACATTTTGTAACCGTCTTTGTGTATGACGGCTCCGAAAAGAAATTAAAATCATCAAAAAAATCATTAAATAATTCATCAAATAACATATATATCACCCTTTCGTTTGATCTATTGCGCCAATAAAGCCAAAGTGTTTTTCAAAATGCTTGCTCTTATCGCATCTTTTTGCGGCTGCGGCAGGGTAAGAGTTTTATCGCATATCGCCCTGTCCAAGATCGCCGCCGCCTTTTCATCTACAGCCCCCGCTTTTAAAAGCGATAAAAGATGATTTCTTGCCGACGGATAATCTATCGATTCCCCGACAGCCCGTATCACACTCAGTACGGGATTTTCATCTTTTAATGCAAGCCTTTTTATTTTAAGATATCCGCCGCCGCCGCGCCTTGATTCCACGATATATCCGTGTTCGGGATTGAAGCGCGTGGCTATCACATAATTTATCTGTGACGGAACACAGTTAAAAACGCTTGCAAGCTCGTTTCTTTTAAGCTCCACCCACACGTCGGGCGCCTCGCTTTTTACAAGCTCGCTTATAAAGGACTCTATTCTGTCGCTTATTCCCATTTTTCGATCACCTTCTTTGACTTTGACTTTCTTTGACCTTTCATAGACTATTATACTCGTTTTTTTCCTCTTGTCAATTAAGAAATTGTATAAAGTATGTGAACAATTTATGAATATGAAAATATGAATTGCATTTTGATTTTGTGAGTGATATAATCCGATTAGGTAAACTGCCGGAAACGTACGGCAATCAAAAAAGGAGATAGAATATATGATAGTCAAAAACGGGAACATATTCCATTTACAGGGAAAGAATACAAGCTACATGTTCAGCGTAAACGAAAGCGGAGATCTTGTACATCTTTATTACGGAAAAAAGCTCCGTGACAAAAAATACGATTGGTACATAAGAGGCAATTCAGCGCTCAGCAGCTGTGACGCAAGCGGGAAGAGCCTTGACGCAATACCGCAGGAATATCCCGCATACGGGTATACCGACCTTAAAATGCCCGCCTATGAGGTGCTTAACAAAAACGGAAACACCGTATCACGGCTCACCTTTAAATCATACGACATAGTCGATGATATACACCCCGTAGATGGTATGCCTTATCTTTTAAAGGGGGATATGCGCCCTCAGACGCTTTATATCACGCTTGAAGATAAAAATGCAGGTATCGAGGCAATTTTAAGCTATACGGTGTTTGATAACTATGACATTATCGCGCGCAACGTGCGGATAAAGAACATATCCGGCACAAAAATGACCGTACAGCGGGCGTACAGTCTTGCGCTGGAGGTTCCAAAAAGCGGTTATAAAGCGGTATATTTAAACGGCGGCTGGGGAAATGAGAGGAATATAAAGGAAACGGAAATAACAGAGGGCATAAAGCTCGATATTTCCGTTGCAAGGGGCGCAAGCTCGCATGATATAAACCCGTTTGTTATGGTTGCGGATAAGGACGCCGATGAGGGCAGCGGCGCAGTGTATTCCGCCGTGCTTATCTACAGCGGCAACCACTCGACGACCGTAGAGAGCGACCGCTATGGCAACATCCGTCTTTTGCAGGGTATAAATCCGTTCGGATTTGCGTGGGAGCTTGAAGACGGTGAAGTTTTTGAAACGCCGCAGAGTATTCTTACCTATTCCGAGCAGGGCTACGGCGGCATTTCAAGAGAGCTTCACGATGTGTTCAGAAACAACTTATCAAGAAGCAAATGGGCAAAAAAAGAACGCCCCATCCTTATAAATAACTGGGAAGCGACATATTTCGACTTTGACGAGGAAAAACTTCTGTCCATAGCAAGGTGCGCAAAGGAGCAGGGCATGGATCTGTTCGTGCTTGACGACGGCTGGTTCGGCGTAAGAGATAACGACCGCTGCTCGCTGGGCGACTGGTTTGTAAACAGGGACAAGATACCCTCGGGCATAGACGGGCTTGCAAAAAAGGTAAACGACCTGGGGCTGAGGTTCGGACTGTGGTTTGAGCCTGAGGCGATAAACCCCGATTCAAAGCTTTACCGCGCCCACCCCGACTGGATAATACGCGTTCCGGGCATGGAGCCGTCACTTGGCAGATACGAATACCTGCTCGATCTTGCAAAGGACGAGGTATGCGATTATATAATAAACGCCGTTTCGGATATTTTAAGAACGGCAAACGTCGGGTATGTAAAGTGGGATATGAACAGAGTTATGACCGATATGCCGTATCCGGGCTATAACCATAAATTCTATCTCGGCTTTTACAGGGTAATGTCAACGATATGCACCTCGTTCCCCGACGTGCTGTTTGAGGGCTGCGCGAGCGGCGGCGGCAGATTTGACGCGGGAGTGCTTGCGTATATGCCGCAGATATGGACAAGCGATAATTCGGACGCGGTAAAAAGGCTTCAGATACAGTACGGAACATCGCTTGCATATCCCATATCCTCGATATCGGCGCATGTGACGGCGGTACCCAACCACCAGAACGGCAGAGTGACAAGTCTTAAAACACGGGGCGATATCGCACAGTGCGGCGTGTTCGGCTATGAGCTTGACATAACCAAGATGACGGAGGATGAGCTCAAAGAGCTCAGGGAGCAGATAACCGACTGCAAAAAGCTCAGACCGCTTATGTTGAACGGCGATTTCTACAGGCTCAAAAATCCGTTTGAGGGGAATATATGCGCATGGGAAATGGCGGCAAAGGATAAGAGCGAGGCATATTTGATGTGCGCAAAGGTGCTGTCCGAGGCGCACGAAAGGGAGAAAGCAATAAAGCTTTGCGGACTTTCGGCGGACGCGGATTATCTTGATACCTACACTAACACCGTATACGGCGGTGACGAGCTTATGTACAAGGGTATAGTGCCGAAATTCGGTATGTACGATTTTGCGACATACACGGTTCACCTTGTGAAAATTGAAAATTGAAAGTTGAAAATGCAGAACAGAGGAATTAAAAATGGCTGAAAAATACGGAACGGTACCCAAACGGTTTACCGCAAAATGGTGGGAATATGTGCGGGACTATTATAAATGGAGGATTTTAGTAACAGCGTTTGCTTTGATTCTTATAGGCTATACGGTATGGCAGGTAAAAACAGCAACGGATTATGACGTAATGGTGACGCTTGCGTCATCCCACGGTTACGGCGATGGTGAAATAGCCGCAATGACGGATATGATACGTCAAAATTCTGCAGATATAAACGGTGACGGCGAAATAAACGTCGGCATCACCCAGCTTGTGTATACCGGCGACCTGCAAATAGATACTGCTTACGACACCAAATTCATTCTGAGCCTTCAGGACAGCGAATGTCTTATATACCTTATGGATAAGGAGCGTTTTGACAGACTTGTGGGCGACGGCGGCGGCGATGAAACGTTTACGCCTGTTTCCGATTGGTCGGATACAGACTTTGACGACAATGACTGCTACATATCGGGCGGCGTAAAATACGGCGTTAAAGTTGCATCGGGCGGCGAGTGGAAAAAGCACGGTTTTGCGGACGCAGGTCTGTACCTTGCGGTACGTAAAAACTACAAAGAGCCCGAGAATACCGCAAAGCTTTACGAGGCGTGCAAAAATACGGCGGATAAGCTTATGCGGTAGGAGAACGATCATGATCAAAGAATATCTTAAAAAAATAGACAAAGTGATAGAAAACGGCGAGTTCAAGGATAATTGGCAGTCGCTTTCACGCTACCATGTTCCCGATTGGTACAGGGACTCAAAATTCGGCATATTCATACACTGGGGCATTTATTCCGTACCCGCATTTGGCGGCGAATGGTATTCAAGGAATATGTATATACAAGGCTCAAAGGAGTTTGAGCATCATATAAAAACCTACGGCAAGCACAAGGATTTCGGGTACAAGGATTTTATACCCATGTTCAAGGCCGAAAAATTCAGTCCCGAAGAATGGCTTGATTTGTTTGAGGCGGCAGGCGCGCAGTATATCGTACCCGTTGCCGAGCATCACGACGGATTTCAGATGTACAAAAGCGATATATCGAACTGGAATTCGTACCAAATGGGACCAAAGCGCGATATCATAGGCGAGCTGTCCGCGGAGGCAAAAAAGCGCGGCATCGTAAACGGCGCATCATCGCACAGAATTGAGCATTGGTTTTTCATGGGACACGGACGGGAATTTGAGAGCGATATAACCGACGCCGAAAAATACGGTGATTTCTATTACCCCGCCATGCCCGAGCCCGATCATCAGGATCTGTTCTCAAAGCCCGCTCCGTCAAGGGAGTTTATGGAGGATTGGCTTGTGCGGTGTGCGGAGATCGTTGACAGATTTTGTCCGAGGATAATATATTTTGACTGGTGGATACAGCACAGCGCCTTAAAGCCGTACCTTAAAAAATTTGCGGCGTATTACTATAACCGTTCTTCGGAATGGGGCGGCGGCGTGATAAACTACAAGCACGACGCATTTATGTTCGGCAGCGCCGTTGTCGATATAGAACGCGGACAGTTTGCCGACGCAAAGCCGTTTATTTGGCAGACCGATACCGCCGTTGCGAAAAATTCATGGGGATATACCGAAAATAACAGCTATAAAAGGGCAAGCGATATAATATGCGATCTTGTCGATATCGTAAGCAAAAACGGCAGACTGCTTCTTAATATCGGGCCCAAAGCCGACGGCTCCATACCCGATGAGGACAGGGATATCCTGCTTGAAATAGGGAAATGGCTCAAGGTAAACGGCGAGGCGATTTACGGTTCAAAGGTATGGCGCTATTCATCAGAGGGCCCCACAAAAATACAGGAGGGGCAGTTTGCGGACAATGCCGAAAAGAATTATACGTCCGCCGATATAAGATTTACCGTCAATAACGGGTATCTGTATGCAACGGTTTTAAAATACCCCGAAAACGGCGAGGTTACGGTGGTAAGCCTCAGGGAAGCGGACGCAAGCCGTCTGCCGCTGTTCCACGGCATCATAAAGGACGTTGACGTTTTGGGCTTTGGCGAAAAGCCGCACTTTTTCAGAGACGGAAACGGTCTTCATATAAGAACAAAAACCGTAAAAAGCGACTGCCCCGTAGTTTTTAAAATCACCGCGGACTGAATTTTTCGATTTTGCATGCTGCATTCTGCATTTCGCATTCAAACAGTCCATGTTGCGTACAGTAGTAATAAAATTTTCCGCCGTGCATCTGCGGCATTCTGACCGCCGCATCCTGTTCGGGATAGAGCTTTACAAGAAAATACCTGTCCACGCCGACATACATCAAAAAGCTTATGTAATGCGGCTTTGTCATTTCATGCAAAATACGCACATAAAACTCGTTATCCGTTACGGATACGGATATTTCATGCTCACCGTCCGCTTTTTGAGGTCTGAGCGGGGTGAGCTTTTTTCCGCAGCAGCTTATTTGGAAATTCCCCGTTCCCTGCACGACGCTTCCGCACGCGGGGCAGACGCAGAGCCTTGTTTTTTTGATATTGCCCGCATCAATGCCGTTTTTGTCAAGCTTTCCGCGAAGCAGAGTTTCGGTGCTTACCCCCAAAACGGCGGCAAGCCGTTCCACGCTCGAAACATCGGGAAAACCGTTGCCCGTTTCCCATTTTGACACGGTTTTTGCAACAACACCCAATTTATCCGCGACCTGTTTCTGGGTAAGCCCTTTTTCCTTTCTGAGTACTGCAATAAGTCTGCCGCTGTCCTTTAAATTCATATTCTTCGTTCTCCTTTCTTCAAAAATTTTCAGCGCGCCTTTATTATATTGCATATTATACCTAAAATCAATCCACCCTCCGTTCATATTGACTTATTTTTACTTGACAATTCCCCGAATATCATATAATATTAGAGTTGGGAAGATTTGCACCAAAGGGGGATTCATTATATGTTTAAATCCAAGCAGATACAGCGTCCGCAGCTGGTGCTGGTCGTGGACGACCAGGAAATAAACCGCGATGTGCTCGGAGTGATACTTAATGATACTTACGAGGTTATCTATGCCTGCAACGGTCAGGAAGCGCTTGATCAGATCCGCGCTCACAAGGATGACCTTTCGCTTGTCATGCTTGATCTTATCATGCCCGTTATGAACGGCTTTGAAGTGATCGAGAGTATGCGCGCGGACGAGGAGATCAAAGACATCCCCGTTATAGTGCTTACCGCAGAAAAGGACGCGGAGCTCAAGGCTCTGCAAATGGGCGCGGCTGATTTTATCACGAAGCCGTTTGACATTGATGAAGTCGTGCTTGCGCGCGTGGGACGTATAATCGAGCTTTGCGAGGGACGCAGACTTATATCGGCGGCTGAGCATGACCATCTTACAATGCTGTATAACAAGAGCTTCTTCTTTGAATATGCCAACAGGCTTTACCATTACCACCCCGATCTGCATTTTGACGCAATAGCGTTAAACATAGAACAATTCCATTCGGTAAATGCTCTTAACGGGCGTGATTTCGGGGACGATGTTCTTAGGATCCTCGGCAATGAAATACGCGCCTTTTTAGCGGAAACGAACGGCATAGCAAGCCGTTTTGAGGCGGACCATTTCGATATATACTGTAAGCACCGTGAGGATTACGAGGAGCTGCTTAAGCGTTTTCAGCAAAAGGTAAACAGCATAGCGCCGAATGTGAGCATACGCCTGAGAATGGGCGTAAAGCCCTGGAGCGAGGACACGGAGCCTTTGATCATGTTTGACTGCGCAAGGGCGGCGTGCAATATGGTGCGCGGCGATTATCAGAAGCCGCTTGTGGTCTATGACGACGATATGCGTGCCCGCGAGCTTCTGGATCGGCGGCTTGTAAACGATCTGAGGACGGCGGCTGAGAAAAAGCAGCTGCAGGTATACTATCAGCCAAAGTATAACATAAACTACGATCCTCCCAAGCTCAGCAGTGCGGAGGCGCTTATACGCTGGGAGCATCCGGAGCTCGGTCTGCTGTCGCCCGGAATGTTTATCCCGCTGTTTGAGCGTAACGGGCTGATAGGCATTATCGATGATTTTGTATGGCATGAGTCGGCAAGACAGGCGGCGTATTGGAACAATAAATACAACTTTACCATACCCATTTCCGTAAACATCTCACGGACGGATATGTTTGACACCACTCTTGTTGAAAAATTAAAGGAGCTTGTCGAGGACAATCATCTTGATTACAGCAATATCAAGCTTGAGATAACCGAATCGGCATATACGGAGGATTCAAAGCTTTTGCTCGGGCTTATAAAGGAGCTCAGAGGGCTTGGCTTTGAGATAGAAATGGACGATTTCGGATCGGGATATTCGTCGCTTAATATGCTGTCGTCAATGCCGATAGACGTTCTGAAAATGGATATGAATTTTATCCGCAATATTGAAACAAGCGAGACGGACAGGCATCTTGTACAGGTTGTTCTGGATATTGCAAAATACCTCAACGTACCGGTCGTTGCCGAAGGTGTGGAAACGGAGCGGCAGCTTGAAATATTGAAAGATGCGCACTGCGATCTTGTTCAGGGATATTATTTTTCGCGCCCCCTGCCGCCCGATGAATTCGAAAAGCTTATAGAGAAAGAAATAGAAACGGAAAGGAATTGATATTATGACTCTAAGAGAACTGTACGGTAAAATTGACGGAGATTACGACAAGGCGTTAAGCATCATGAGAATGGACAAGCTCGTTGACAAGCACATCAGAAAGCTCACAGACAGCAGCGTTATCGTCGATGTTATCGAGGCGGGCAAGGATATGGATCCGAATACGCTTTTTGAGACTTCACACGCAATGAAGGGCGTATGCTTAAATCTCGGGCTTACAAAATTGGCGGATGCGGCAATAGTTATTTCGGACGAATTCCGTCCCGGTAACGAGCGCACGCTTACAGACGCACAGGTCAAGGAAAAGCTTGATGAGATGGAGGCGCTTTTTAAGAAAACGAAGGACGAAATACAAAACTACGCAGCTTCGTTGATATAAAGTGCCGCAGGAAAGGACAAATCGTATATGAACACTGAAAACGGCGTTATGAAAAACGGCAAAAAAGCTATTCCGTCCGCATATCTTACGGCATTGGGCGCATGGGCTCTTTCCTTTGGATGCAGCGTCGGCTGGGGCTCTTTTGTTATGCCCGGCACGACATTTTTACCGTTTGCGGGCCCTCTCGGAACTGTTATCGGTCTTGGCATGGGCGCACTTGTTATGCTCATTTTGGCAAAGAACTTTCATTTTCTTATGAACCGCTTCCCCGACGGAGGCGGCACCTATACCTACACAAAAAAGAGCCTTGGCTACGACCATGGCTTTTTGAGTGCGTGGTTTCTCATTCTTACATACATAGCCATAATCTGGGCAAACGCCACCGCCCTCCCGCTTATCGCAAGGACGCTTTTCGGCAGTGCCTTCCAATTTGGCTTTGACTATGATGTGGCGGGGTATCATGTGTATATGGGCGAAATAATACTCGCTGTCTTCGCGCTGTTTGCCTCCGCCATGGTCTGTCTTAAAAGAAAGGCGGCGGAAGCTGCGCAGATAGTGTTTGCCGTTATACTTTTTTCGGGAATTGTGTTCTGCTTTGCCGCCGTGATGCTTTATAAGGGCGGCTCCGTTAAAATGTTTGAGCCTCCGTATGCGCCCGTCGGCGCTCACAGAAGCATATTCACGGTATTTGCTTTGGCTCCCTGGGCGTTTGTCGGCTTTGAATCTATATCGCACTCCGCAGGCGAGTCAAAATACGATCTGAAAAAGGCGTTTGGTATTATGGTCATAGCCGTTGTTACGGCGGGTATCGCATACATAATGCCTACTCTTATTTCCGTTACGGCACTTCCCGAGGGCAAGA
>CACZPW010000247.1 GCA_902783115.1 uncultured Ruminococcus sp.
GTAAATAATCCGTCAAAGGCGCATCTTTTATCATACGGCAAGCCCGTCCCGGGAAGCTTGGCATTTTACGGCAGTGACGACGGTATCCTTCGCGATTTTTCAAATGATCCTGAAAATCTTGATTATTTGAAATATTACGACAGTATCGTTCCGCAGGCGATATGTGATTTTGCAAAATGTGCAAAAGAGGCGTCGGATGGCAAAATGGCGGTCGGAACGTTTTTCGGGTATGTGGTAACGGAGCGCGACGGGACGGTGAGGGCAAACTACAATGAGGCGCAAAAGGTGTTTGAATGTCCCGATATAGATGTCATTATATGCCCCGCCTCTTATGATTTACGGAAATTAAAAAGCACAAGCGGTATGCGTGTGCCCGTTGATACGCTTAACCTCAATAACAAGCTGTATATCCACGAAATAGACGCCGCGACGCATCTTACGCATAACAATAAATTTGCCGCCCTTCACGGCGTGCCTGACGATTATATGAAAAACCTTGATGAAACGACGGCGTATCTGCGTCGTGAAATAGGAATGGTGCTTGCCAAAGGTCAGGGGTATTGGCTGTTTGATATGTTCGGCGGTTGGTATAAGGATACGGACACAATGAACGAAATAGAGAGGATCCGTATCTTAGCCGATATATTAAAGGATAAGAATACGCATAATGTAAGCGAGATCGCATTCATTCTCGACCTTCCGAGCAATTACTATGTAAGTGCGGACAGCGATTATCCGATGTTCCAGTTCCAGGTCGAGGAGCTTAACAAAACAGGTATGCCGTGGGATTGCTATATCACAAGCGACCTGTTCAATGAGCGGTTTGACGATGATAGGTATAAGCTCTATATTTTCCCCAATCTCTTTAAGGCGGACGAAAGGATAACAAACAGGATAAATAAGCTCAGGGAAAAGGGAAAATCCGTTGTATTCACCCATGCCGCAGGCTATATAACCGATGGCGGCTTTGATGTTACAAACATGGAACGGCTTACGGGTATGCGCCTTAAAAAATGCGGCTTTGACAGCGCAAAAATGGCGCTTAACGTGCCGGGCGTCGATACAAAGGAGCTTGATTTTTCGCATAGGATAAACGCATGGCGCGAGAAACAGCCCGAAAAAAAGCGTGTAAAATTCAATATGCCGCCCGTATTTATGGTAGATGAGGAATGTGAGACGCTTGGCACGCTGTGTGAAAACGGCGCCGCGGGCTTTGGCATAAAGCAAAGGTCTGACGGCGGCTTTGACGCATACTGCGCCTGCCAGCCGATGCCGTGTGAGATAATAAACTACCTTGCAAAAAGAGCGGGAGCGTTTGAGTACACGGCACCTGGAACGGTAATATACGCAAACAGCGGCTTTATAACCGCATATTCGTACACAGGCGGCGATATCGAAATAAAAACGCCGTCGGAGTGCGTGCTTACGGACTATTTTTCGGGTACGGAATATGCATCATCACCCGAAAATGGAGCGAGGCTCCGTTTTGAGCCTGTGGAAACAAAATGTCTGCTTGTGAATGAGCAAGAAAGGAAGCTGTAAAAATGACAAGACGCGAAACGGTATTAAAGCATTTTGAAGAGCAGAAGGATTATATGGACGAAAGGGTAAAAAGCGGCATAGAGCTGAACAGAAAGGGCTATGCGGCGCTTAAATTTGTCGATAAGGACAAAAACCCCGTCAAAAACATAAAATTCAAGGCGGAGCAGAAAACGCACGATTTCAATTTCGGGTGCAATATATTTTTGCTTGACGAATTTGAAACGGAGGAAAAGAACAGGACCTACAGAAAAATATTCCCCGAGGTATTTAACTATGCGGTTGCGCCGTTTTACTGGGACGGGCTTGAACCGCAAAAAGGCAAGCCCAGATACGACCGTGACAGCGAGAAGGTCTACCGCCGCCCCGCGCCGGATCTTGTGGTAGAATACTGTAAGGCGAACAATATCCGCATAAAGGGGCATTGCCTCGTTTATGACGCATTTTCGCCGCTCTGGCTTCCCGATGATATCGACGGCATAAAGCGTGAGATAAAGCATCACATGGAGGAGATAGCCGGGCGTTACGGCGATGTTATACGGGATTGGGATATTGTAAACGAGGCGCTTTGCTGGACGCATTACGGTAACAAGGCAAAGGAAAATATGACAAGGCTTTTCAGAAGCGAGGACTATGTAAGATACCCGTTTGAGCTTGCGAACAGACTGCCGTTTGAGCGTAAATTCATAAATGACGCTTACGGTATATGGGATAATTTCAAATCCGAGAGAACGCATTGCTACCTGTATTTAAAGGATCTTATCCGTGAGGGCGTAAAATTTGACGCAATAGGCCTGCAGTTCCACCAGTTCAAATTGAGAAAGGACGAGGAACAGTATGCGCTTGACAGATATAACCCCGTGCGTGCGTTTGACGCACTTGATACGTTTGCAAAGCTTAATAAGCCCATACACATATCCGAGGTAACGGTTGCTTCGTATAACGGCGATGCGGAGGATATGGATATACAGGCGGAGCTTGTAAAGAATATGTATAAGATATGGTTCAGCCATAAGGCGATGGACGGCATAGTTTATTGGAACCTGGTAGACGGATATACCCATACCTGGGACCCCAACGACGAGGACGGGGGCAAGCTCAATATGGACGTGGGCGAAAACCGCTTCGGCGGTGCGCTCCTATACAGCGACCTCACGCCAAAGCCTGCGTTTTCAGCACTTAAAAAGCTTATAAACGAGGAATGGCACACAAGCGGCGTTTTTACATCAAACGATAACGGTATCGCAAGGTTTAAAGGCTTTAAGGGCGAATATGAGCTTGAATTTGAGTATGACGGCAAAACCGTCAAAAAGCAATTCCACCTTGACGGAAGATCTGATTTTGAAACAGTGATATGTGTTAACTAAGGAGCGGACAATGAAGATAAAATTTTTGGATAATGAATATTGGTACGGCGGCGCGGCGCATCTTGGACATAAGCTGCCCGTCAGCGCCGAGGGCGACCTTACGATCGATCTTATTACGGGGGCGGGTATAGCCGATCAGTATTCGCCGCTGTTTATATCGAACAAGGGAAGATACATATACGGCAAAGAGCCGTTTGTCATTCACTTTAGCAAGGGTATTATAGAGATCACAGGGACAGAAAAAGTTGAACTTTCCGAGGGACATAAAAACCTCAAGGGTGCGCAGATGGCGGTCGTGGAAAAATATTTTGCGCTTGACGGCTTAATACCCGATACCGCGTTTTTTAAAGCTCCGCAGTTTAATACCTGGATAGAGCTTATGTATAATCAGAACGAGGCGCAGATTTTAGAATACGCCGAGAGCCTTTTGGAAACGGGCATAGCGCCGGGCGTTTTGATGATAGACGAGGGCTGGGCGCCCGATTACGGGGATTTTGATTTTTGCGCAAGGAAATTCAAGGACCCCAAGGGCATGGTAGGGAAGCTTCACGATATGGGCTTTTACGTAATGCTGTGGGTGGTACCGTTCATATCTCCGGACAGTAATTGCTACAGGAAATTAAGGGACACGGATTACCTTGTACGGGACAGGGACGGCGAATTTGCGGTAAGGAAATGGTGGAACGGCTACAGCTGTGTGCTTGATCTGTCAAACCCGAAGGCGTGCGAATGGTTTAAGGGCAAATTGGACGGCGTTATGGAAAAATACGGAGTTGACGGCTTCAAGTTTGATGCAGGCGGCGCATATTTTTATAAGAGCGACGATACGACGTATATCCGCCAGGCGAGTGCGGAGCATACACGCTCCTTTGATGCATTTTCGTCGGGGTATAAATTCAATGAGCTTCGGTGCGTTTGGGATATGGGCGGAAAGCCGATAGTGTGCAGACTGCAGGATAAAGCGCCCGCATGGAAAAATTCGGGCGATATGGACTTAGGTCTGGAATCCCTTATACCGAATATGCTTACGCAGGGTATATTGGGTTATTTCTACGGCTGTCCGGATATGATAGGCGGCGGCGGATATGCAAGCTTTTTGGAAAAGGGCTATAAAACCGATGAGGAACTATATGTAAGGTGGCTTGAAACGAGTCTTTTATGCCCGATGCTGCAATTTTCCGTATCGCCGAAGCGTATTCTTTCAAAGGAAGGCTTTGATAAGGTATCGGAGCTTGTCAAAAAACGCCGCGAATATACATCGCAGGTTTTGGAGCTTGCAAAGAATGCGTCCGTAACGGGCGAGCCGGTAATGCGGTATCTTGAATACGAATTCCCAGACGAGGGCTTTGAAGCGGTAACGGATATGTTTATGCTCGGCGATAAGCTGCTTGTGGCGCCGGTAACAAAACAGGGAGCGGATAAACGCAGCGTTAAGCTTCCAAAAGGCGTGTGGAAATATTTGGACGGAACAGAATATATCGGCGGCAAGACCGTAGAGGTCAGCGCACCGTTGGGCACTTTGCCCGTATTTATATATCAGGGGAGATAGAGAATAATGAAGGTACTTAATGTAACGATAGACAATAACGAATATTGGTGGGGCGGCTCCGTAAACAGCGGACATCTTATGCCGATAACGCAGGAGAGCGAGCTTTCGTTCGACCTTATAGGCGGCGGCGAAACGGATCAGTTTGCGCCGTTGATGCTGTCCTCAAAGGGCAGATACGTATGGAGCGATACGGAATTTTCCGTCACCGTAAAGGACGGAAACATGGAGCTTTCGGGAATCGTAATGCCGAGGCTTTATGAGGGCTTTGAAAATTTAAAGGGCGCATATCTTGCCGCTATGAAGCATCATTTCCCGTTTTCGGGCAAAATGCCCGACGAGATCTTCTGGCGCACACCGCAGTATAATACCTGGATAGAGCTTGGCACACAGCAGACGACCGACGGCATATTAAATTATGCAAAGGGCATTATCGAGCGCGGCTTCAAGCCGGGTATAATGATGATAGACGGCGGCTGGCAGGAGGACTACGGGCTGTACGAGGAATTCAACAGGCGAAAGATTCCCGATCCGCACTATCTTATAGATACCCTGCACGAAATGGGCTTTAAGGTAATGATATGGGTATCGCCCATAATATCCTCGGCAGGCGTCAGATATAAGTATTTAAGGGATAAAGACTATCTTGTAAGGGCAAAATCGGGCGAGCCTGCCATACGCAAGTGGTGGAGCGGCTACAGCGCAGTTCTGGATTTTACGAATCCCGATGCGCTCCTGTGGCTTGATGGAATACTCGGTATCCTTACTGACAGATACGGTATCGACGGCTTCAAATTCGACGCGGGCGACGCATATTTCTACAGAGACGACGATAAGACGTACATACCCGTTTTGGGCAGAGAACATACACGGTATTTTAACTGCTACGGCGGAAAATTCAAGCTCAACGAATTCAGAGCCGCGTGGAAATCGGGCGGTAAGCCCATCGTTGCAAGACTGCATGACAAATATCATTCGTGGGACGATTTCGGGATAAATACCCTTATCCCGCATACCGTTATGCAGGGGCTTTTGGGCTATGCGTATTGCTGTCCGGACATGGTAGGCGGCGGCATAATCGACTGCTTCGGCGCGGACAGTAAGCTTGACGAGGAGCTTTTTGTCAGGTGGGCGCAGGCAAATGCGCTTATGGGTATGATGCAGATATCCATTGCGCCCTGGCGAGTTTTGAGCAATGAGAATACAAAGCGTGTAATGAAGGCTATGCAGCTTCATGAGGAGCTTGGCGATAAGCTGGTGGAATTGGCGAAAAATGCGTCCGTAACGGGCGAGCCGATAGTAAAGCACATGGCGTATGAGTTCCCGGACGGCGGCTTTGAGGCGGTATCGGATCAGTTTATGCTGGGAAGCGATATCATGGCTGCGCCGGTACTTCAAAAAGGCGTGGATAAGCGGACTGTTATCTTCCCCGAGGGCAGATGGCAGGGAGCGGACGGTACCGTGTTTGAGGGACCGTGCAGTGAGGA
>CACZPW010000248.1 GCA_902783115.1 uncultured Ruminococcus sp.
CTATACGGAGCTTGGCGTAATAGCCTTTGGTGATATTCCGTATGCGGCAAAGCATCTCGGACGTATCGGCGCAAGCTTTGTAAAGGCGGTATCGGGGATATCCAAATGGAAAAAGGACGCTCCGTCAAATCTTACGGCGCAGGATATACATGACGCGCTTGCCGCGGCTTGTGTCACAGACGCAGTTTTAAACGGCGGGGAAAACAGCGCCGCGCTTATAAGCAGATACGCAGGCGTCATGGATAATGTGTTTGACACAACGGAAAACAACGAAGCGGTTTCGCCGGTTTTCAAAAAGCTCGCCAACACCCCTGCCGACGTTTTTGAGAGGCTCAGGCTTGCGGCTGTTTTGTCGCATATCGAGGGCGCAAACACCGAGGACGCGGCGGCGGCACTTGAAAAATACGCCGATGTGCTGAAGGTCGATCTTAACGCCGTAAAGAGAAGCGGAATCGACATATACGATATTGCAAAAAGGCTCGGCAGCAGTACACAGGCAAGCTGGGCGGACGGTCTTAAATCGGAGATCGAGAAAATAATCTCGGATATGAGCAAAAAGACGGGCAGCAGCGGCGGCGGAGGCGGCGGTGGCGGCGTCGGTACCGCAAAGATTGCGGTTTCACAAACGCCGGCAGCCGAGTCGGATATACCGTCTGCATCGGATGCTGCAGGAGGCGAAAATAACGGTCCGCATTTTACGGATTTGCCGTCTTCGCATTGGGCGGCTGACAGCGTGTACGGACTTTGCAAAAAAGGTATCGTCTCAGGCGTAGGCAACGGCTTGTTCGAGCCGGACAGATATGTTACAAGAGCGGAGTTTATCAAAATGCTTGTTGCGGCATTTTCGCTTGTTTCCGATCCCGAAAAAACGATAAGCTTTTCGGACTGCGATATTTCGGACTGGTTCTATCCGTATGTGGACGCGGCGGTTTCGTGTAAGATCGCAAACGGCGTAAGCAAAACACAGTTCAGTCCCCAAAGCCGTATAAAGCGTCAGGACGCGGCGCTTATGTGCATGAATCTTTTAAACTATAAGGGCTTTTACAATTTCCGCGCCGGCAGGGAATTTGCCGACGTTCGGGACATATCCGATTATGCGGCGGAGGCGGTAGGATTTTTGTCGGGACTTAACATAATAAACGGTTTTGAGGATAACAGCTTCAGACCTTACGAAGCTCTTACCCGTGCGCAATCGGCGGTAATAACCGACGCGCTGTTAAGTCTGCTGAGTGTAGAGGCGGCGTTTAATTAAGTAATAAGGAATAGGGAATGGGTAAGGTGCAAAATGCTTTGCATTTTGAATTATTCGTATTGTTTTGTGCCTCGGAAAGGAATGGTTATAATGATGAAAACGGTGAAATTGTTTGCGTTGTTTATGATCGCGGCGCTGTTTTGCATATTGCCGGTAACCGCACAGGCGGCGGAAAATGTTTCATACGGCAAGGATACATACGCAAGCAGTAAATATACCGAGGATGACTCGTATGCGCCCCAAAACGTTACAAACGGCAATTATAACGATATATGGTCGATGGGAAGCGTGACCTTGGAGGGGACGTTGCAGGGCTACCAGTATGTTGCCGTAGATTTGGGCGGTGAGTATCTTATCGACTCCGTAACGGCTGTTACAAGGCGAGGTCTTAACCAGCCGGACGCAAGAACGGGCTGGCTTATCCAGCTTGCAAACGAGCGGAATTTCTCCGATGCCGTCACAATAGGAACGGTGGACACGCCATCGGAATACGGTGAGGACTACACATTCTTTTCGGAATATGAAACGCCGTTTCGCTATGTGAGAGTTGCATCGTCACAGTACATAGTCGTTGCCGAAGTAGAGGTATTCGGTGAGCTTTACGATCCCGTAACAATGAAGGCAAGGCCTGAATTTTACGACACGGAGGGCAAGGATTACGCTCCTGCGGCGGAGGTTTTGTCGCATCTTGGCATAATGGAGGGGATAAGCCGTCACGAATTTGCGGGCGAGTCGCTTTTGACCCGTGCGCAGGCGGCGAAGATAATAACAACCTTTTCAAATATGTACATACAAAAATCGGAGGGTGAGATATTTTCCGATGTGCCCAAAGATCATTGGGCGACGGATTATATATATACGGCGCATAAGAACGGCGTTATAAGCACCGACACGAAATTCCGTCCCAACGATTATGTGACCGATACAGAGCTTCTTAAAATGATACTGTATTCGATGAACTATCAGGAATACATAGAGCGTAACGGCGGCTGGCCGGGCGGAGTATATCTTACATCCAATATGCTGAAATTAAAGAAAAACATTTCGGTCATAAACGGTGAGGTATTAAGCCGCGCAAATGCCGCAAAGTTTTTATACAACGCTCTGCGTGTGCCGAAATTCGACAATATCAGCATTACCGACGGCGTGGCTTACTATTCCGAGGCTGAGGAAAGCACTGTCGAAGCGGTCTTTGATATGAAGATAACCGAGGGACTTATGAGCGAAAACAGCAACACCTCGCTTGTAAGAGAGAAGGAAAACGGAAGCGGATATATAAAAATAGGCGATACCGCATACAGGGACACAAGCGGAAAAGCGGAGCTTTGGATAGGCAGAAATATCGGAGTGCTGACCGATAAGGATGATGAAAACAGGGTATTGGCGTCGTGGATAATCCCGAACAAGAACGATATAGTAACGGTCTATGACAGCGACAGGACGGGTATATCCAAAACGCAATACGAATATCTTGATGAAAACGACAGTAAAAAGCGTATCCTTTTAGACAGCAATATGTATGTGATAAAGAACAATTCCGCAATTACCGACTGGATGTCGGACGATCTTATCTGTCCCGACGGCTATATCGAATTTACCGATAATAACGACGACGGGAAAATGGACGTTGCATTTTGCTATGAGCCGAAGGTAACGGCGGTAAACTACATATCCAATATCGACGGTGAAATAACGATCGTGTCGCTTGACGGTTCGACCGTATCGGCAAGGGACTTAAACTATCTTAAAATAACCAAAAACAAAAAAGCGTCAACTGCGGGAAGGATCGACAAGAACGGACTGGTGAAAATTTATCTGTCCGGTAACGGTGAAAGCCTGTGGATAGATTCGACGTATGAGACCCTCACGGGTACGGTGGAAAGGCAGTCGGGCGACAGCATAATAATCGACGGGCGCAAAATCGAATTCAGTGAATACTACAAAAATAACCGTTCAAAATTCGACGATATAATTTTCGCAAGTCCCATAACCGTTTTACTTGACGATAGGGGCAGGCTTGCATGGATACCCAAGAACAGTATGTCGATGACGGGTGAAACATACGGCTTTGTAACGAGGCTTATAACCGATTCGGGCGAGCTTGATATGGCGGGGGCAAGGATATTCTCCCAATACGGCACCTTTGCCGATTACCGCTTTGCACAAAAGGTAAATATCGACGGAAGAAGCCTCAGCGTAGGCGAGATACGGGATATGATACGTGATGATAAGCTGGATATAAGAGGCAGCTTTGTAATGTTTACCACGAATGCGAATACCGAGATAGACTATCTTGATACGGAGTACAGGGGAACCGAGCAAAACTCCAAAATAGTGAAAATGGACGTAAATCTCGGTACCAATAAGGTAAATATGCCGGATACGGGCGGAATATATATGCATGGCTATCAGCTTTTACCGCTCAGGAAGGACACCCTGTGCTTTACAGTTCCGTGGGTAAACGGCACCTACGGCTCAAAGGACTATGAACGCTATTACAGGGCTGAAACGACCGAGAAGGCGTTTCCGCGGCTTTCCCAGATAAAGGACGAGGTTGCCTTTTACGGACCCGATGCGAACAATTATCCGACCTTTGCCGTAAAATACAAGCAGTATTCGGCAGTAAGCGACAGCGGCGTTCTTGAAATTTCGGACGAATTTGCGCCGGGGCTTATCTTTACGGAGCTTGCATACGGCACAAACGAATATGACGAGAGGACGTATGTAATAAAAGGCTTGGATATCTATACGGGCGATGAAAAGGCATACTACACCGATGAAGGACTTAAAAACGTATACCTTGCTGATAAGATACAGCATGAAAGAACGGGCTGGATAACCGACCATAAATTTATAGACCCGTCAAAAATAGATATGTCGGTGGTTTCTGACTATATAGAGCCGCTGTCCGCGCTTAAAAAGGGCGATATAATAAGGCTTCAGGTAGAGGGCGGTATTGCGGTAGGCGCAGAGCGTGTGTTTGAGGCAAATAACGGTCTTAACGGAAAATATGACGCCACAAGTGACGGTAACTGGTATTCCGCAGGCGATGCCTATCCGCACTATCCGAGCGCCGCATTCCGTCTTGTATACGGAACGGCAAAGGCATTTAGCGACAATGTATTTGTTATGGAGACCTGTGAAAATAAGGGCGTCATGCAGACGGAGAATGTTATTTACGATAAGCTCAAATACGTATTCGTAGTCAAGGATGACGGAGTTATCGAGAAATATTACGGCTCAAAGCTCCCGTCAAATGTCGATATAGGCGACGAGGTGATTTTATACACAAGAGAAGGCCCGCAAACGGCGGTCATAGTGTATAAATAATATGTGTTAATCATATCATGGATTTTTTCGTGATTTTGATTATATAAAAAATTTTTTCAATAATTGTAAAAGGAGGAGAAACAAAAATGTTAAGAAAAATTATTGCCGGTCTTATAGCCGTGATTATGGCTGTACCGGCAGGGACTGCGGCATTTGCCGCAAAAGGAGCAACCGATGTTGATGTTGCTGAAGGAAAGAGCGCAGTATCTGCATGCTACGGTAACGGCGAATATGCCGGCGGAACGGTTTCAAATGTTACATCATCAAGCGGAGTATTTGTTTCGGACGGCGGTTATGATGCGGCGCATATGGAAATAATCACCATAGATTTGGGTGCTATGTACCCGATAAACCAAATTGACGTGAAAAACTATTATGGCTATGCATCTCAGGGAGATAATTCTAATTATGGCGATGATGTTGTGTTTGACTGCTATGTAATGAATACGGCACCGGCAGACCAGCATGATGCTCCGGCATCTGCTGTTAAGCTTGATGTTACAGGCGATAAGTTCAAACCGCTTCAGGGTGGCGGATATATTTCAAACTTTGAGCTTTCAAGTCCTGCGTCCTACAGATATGTTCAGTTAAGGCTCATAAAGGGAACAGAACAGAATACGGCGTTCATAATCAGTCAGATCAAAGTATGGGTACCTGAGGCTGCTACGCTTGCTCCTGTTTCAGTAGGCAAGCCGGTATGGA
>CACZPW010000249.1 GCA_902783115.1 uncultured Ruminococcus sp.
ATCGTTTTCGATCCTGTAAAGCGGCTTTTTGCCGTAGCTTTGCTTTGTGACTTTTAAGGTCTGGCTTTCGCTGTTTGCAGGAGATGCATTATCGCTTCCGTAGCCAAACTTTGCAAATGTGCTGTAACGGTTAAAGCCGAAGGTGCCGCTTACTATTGGTTCGGTTATCGCATTGGCTTTGAGGTTATAGTACTCCGTACCGTCATTAAGTGCTGCGCCCTTATCCTTTACGGGCTGATACAAGGCCTTTGTGGTAATGGTGTATAATTCACCGTCAACCAAAGCAAATACGTTTTCGGTGGCGTAGGCGTCGTTTGCCATTTCCTGTCCGTTAACATTTACTACCGAAATATCCGCTCCGGCAATGTTACCCTTGAAATCCGAAACGGTCGTAAGAGGCGCAACGTCTGAAATCACCTTATTTGCACTGTCTATGCTGTAAATTTCCGATGTTATGCCGTCTGCAAATACAACGCCCGTCATACAGCCCGCGGATATTGCAAGGCTCAGCACCGAAGCTATGATCTTTTTCACAATTCATTCCTCCCTTACTAACTTAATCAAATGTGCAATTTCATTATTGATAGAACTCAGGCGCTGTACCCGATGCCGCTTCAACACGCTGCTCACCGTTATTTACGCCGATACCTTCTTCTACGATATTGTAGTTTTTAACGCCGTCAAATGAGATAGTGCTTGCACATACTATATCCTCTGCTATAAATTCACAAACTTCGATAGCAGGGCTTAAATATACTTTTTTCATTTTTATATCCATTCCTTTCCGAGGCATACAGTAATACGAATAATTCAAAATGCAAAGCATTTTGCACTTATTCACTATTCCTTATTACCTCTTACTTGTCTGAATAAATTCAGACACTTCCTCCTATCAAAATCATTCAAACGCAGACTTAACAGCCGTGCCGAAATAACCCGTCATGCTATTTATTCCGATATACGGAATTGCATAAATTGCCGAGCCGCTTGCGTCTTCCGCCTGCTTTATCGCAGCACCGAAGGTGCCGTCTTCATTTATATAGCAAGGCTTCCAGATTATCAGATTATTTGCATTCGCCAAATCATTTACATTTGCAAATGCAAATCCGCACTCAGCTATATCGCTTGCATCGACATTTGCGGTTGTTGCGTCAAACGTCATATACTTATTGCCGCCTGACGTCTGATTACCCGGCGTTGCACTTACTGACGGCAAGGGTGTTGCGGTAAGCGCATACGTTTTACCCTGCAAACCGTCTGCTGACGCGATTTTTACGCTCATACCCGTTTCAAGGTAAGCATTCGATGCTGCCTTTGTACCGTTGGCATTATATACGCCAAGCTTAAAGCTTTCTGATGAATACTTTGCCTCAAATTCGCTTACCGTTTCGGGAACCGAATCCGTAACCGTAGCATCTGCATCCGAAACCGTTACATTTGTCTTATTACCAAGTGAAATATTCGGCTTTGTGATATCTCCGTTATAGCTTGTATACGGTCCGTAATACTTAACACCCGATAAATAAACGGTAAAATTATCATCAGCCTCAGCCGGAGCAGTACCCACCATAATTGACGATAAACCGCCACCGTGTAAATTGTTAGTATCCTTTGTCTTAATATAATAGCTATCACCCGATTTACATACATTACCGTCACAATCTACAGTATTGGCATTCGGAAAGACTTTCACACCATTTATATATACTGCATCAACGTAACCATCTCTGTAACCACGCCTGTATCTTTGAACAATACTTACCGTATATTGCTTGCCCGACTCCCATGTAAAGCTTGTAGTTTGTATGGGGCTACGCCTTTCTACTGAATAACCATTAATATATGTTCCACCCAATTTTACACTTCCATTCGCAAGAAAATGCACAGAATTTGGTATGTATGCAAACTCACCAGTGTATGCCCATGTTTCGGGTGTAGTGTCACCTTTGGTAAGGCCACTGCTATTTCTGACTGGAGTGTTGTTAAAGATACTTATATTGCCCATTTTATCTGCTTCAAACTCAACGCTTGTAATAATCTGATCCTGTGACCACGAATCAATCTTGTTGTTAAGTTGAGTTGTAGTAGCTGTGTTTGAAAAATGTGAACGAAGATATGCGTAGTTGTTTGAATCGTTTTCCAATACATATACCGTTTTGCCGTTCCTTGTATCTTTTGTTGCTTTAACAGTCTGTAATGCAGTATTTGCCGGTACGTTACCACTTCCATAGCCTATTTTTGCATACTGCTGTAATCCATAAAAACCTGCCGTGGTTAAATTGGAAAAAGTGCTTGGTGTGTTTCCACCTATGGTATTTGCCGCAGCTTCATAAAGCACCGTTCCGTCGGCAAGAGCACTGCCGTTATCCTTTATTGGATCGTAAGCATATTTTAATTCAATAGGATACAACGCACCGCCTACTACGGCAAATACGTTGTCCGTTGCGTAATCGCTGTCGTTCATTACGCTTCCGTCTACGTTTCTTACCTCTGTTACAGTATTGATGGCGCTTTTAAGTGCCGAAACCGTGGTAAGCGGCGCAACGCCTGTGACCTTGCCGTTGCTTACGGCAGGTGCTGCCATCACACTTACCGATACACAGGTTAAAATGATTGCGATACTGAGTATCGACGCTATAAATTTTTTCACTTTTATACCCTTTCCTTTCCGAGGCGCAAAGCAATATGAATAATTCAAAATGCGAACGCATTTTGTACCTTACTTATTCACTATTCCTTATTACCTCTTACCTGTCTGAATTTATTCAGACATTTCCTCCTGATTTTTTTAAATTTCCATCGGCACTGTTATACCCGAATAGGCTCCGTTTTCACTTATAACGCCTATATGGATATATGCCGTACCACCAAGGATTTCTGGGTTATAATACGTTTCGGTCTCAGAGATGCCTGAAACATCGACCTCATACTCCTCCAAAACCGAGTACCCGGCGTCGAGAAATACAACCCTTAATTTATCTCCCGCGCCTATCTGTAAACCGGAATAATTTACAGATACTCTCTCTTCCCGGTTTATATCACCTCCGCTTTTTCTTGATATATATTCGCGCGAAACCGCAGGCTCCTGTGCGAATGTTAAACTGCAATTAAGCATTGCAATAATATAACTTATTATAAATATCAGTACTGTTTTAGTCTTCATAGATTATCAAGTCTCTCACATTACCATACCGTCCCGTAAGCACGACCTTATCCGACGCAAAGTTAAGGCTGTTTTCATCTATTACGGTAATCGTATTATTTTTCCTGTCATATTTATATATCTTTGTATTTGCGTCCATGGTATAGCCTACAGGCTCCGTCTTTCCCGCAACCGTAAAGTTTATTACAGGGTATGCATAATACTCGGATTTATAAACCAGATCGACGCTTCCGAATACCGAAAGCCATCTCGTGCCCGCAACTGAGGTCGTACTGCTCTGATTTTCGGCACGCTCGATTATATGCTGCGCCCAGTCGAACTTCGGCTCCTGATTTGTACGGGGAATACTTCCGCCCGTATAGTTATGGTCGCCGTAGTTACATAACAGATCCGCCTCATCGGCAAACGCGCGGCTCTCATTATCCGCATACAAGCGTCTGAATCTGTTTATAGCCTTGCCCGAAAGCCATATAAGCAGAACGTCGCCCGGCTGAAGCTTCTTTAAGTCAGCCTCGCCTATGCTCTCCGATAACGCCTTTGATAAGGTGTACGTCGCCGGCTTACCGTCATGATAGCCGATATACGCGGTAACCTTTTCACCCTCTGCGCTGTCCCACTGCTCCGTTATCTCGCTTATGATAAACGCCTGTGTGTTAAAGCTCTCCTTATAGCCCTCGTTACCGCCGATAACAGCGTGCTCATACACGCACAGCTTTGAAACGCGGGATACGTCTGAGTTATACACATACAGATTTTCGGGCTTTGACAGGCTCGGTATCACCTTTTGCGATACGGTAGTAACGTAGCTGTCACGCTTTACTATCTTGCCGTCATCAAGCGTTACGTCAAACATTACGCCGCTGTTTAGCAGGTTATATTCAAAGTCAAGCGTCATGCCGAAGCTGTTATATATTACCTCTGCCGCCGTATCGGTATTTTTTGCAAACCGCTTATTAAGCACCAACGGCACGCTCTGCTGAGCACTTACACCCTTTGGCGTATGCGAAGTATAAAGCTTTACGATATCACCCTCGGAATCAAGGATATATGCCACAAGCTGGGGCGTTATCGTCTTATTGGCTATGTTTGACGCCGCCGTTTCGCTATCGTCCGCAAACAGTCCGTATATGCTATCGGCAGTCGCCACAGTGTCGTTTATCGTAAGCTTATCGCTTGATTTAAACGTTACATATTCGTTTTGTGATGTCAGTATGCCAAGCTCCGGATCGTCACCCTCATTGTTTACAAACACGCCGTAAAGATACCCGAACTGCGCTCCGCCTGCCTCCGTTCCCAGTATGCCGCTGTAGTAGCCTACCGCATACCCGTCACGGTCGATTCCTACGGTTATGTCCATATTCGCCGACAGAGAGTCAAAATCAAAGCTCTTTATACACTTTAAAACGGTGTTGTTTATCTCTATCTCGTATTTTGACGGGGATTGACGCTGTATGGTGCCCGTTATCCTACGGTCGGATACGTAGGCGTTTAACAGCCCGCCGTCGCGGCTTTTGGCTATGGCAAGTATATCGCCCTTTGACAGATTTTCAAGCTTTATATATCTTCCGTTCTTGGTTATGCTTACTTTATCAATGCCCTCGTTCTCATCAAAGCTGTAATTCTTCCATGTAAACTTATCAAGCACGGATTTCCTTGTGGTGTCTGTCTGCTCGACCATGATATATTCGTAATGATCAAGCTTTACAACGTCATACTCGTTATTCTTATCGGTATCTATAAGAGTGATGAAGCCGTTGTCGGGATTTAAGTCCTCCGCCTTTATGTCGTAGGTCATTTTCCCGTTATAGATAAAGTCTGCGGTTTTTGAGATCCTTGCAGTCTTTTTACTGTTGTTTTCCTCGTAGGTAAGTCCCGAAATATCGCTCTCTACCTTCTGGATTTGGTCAAATGCAAGCTTTATGGGCATCTGAGCCGATTTTGACGTATACATACCCAATACCTCGTATGTATCATCGATCTCTCTGTAATAATAGGTTACCTCAAAGCCCAGAAAATCACTGTAGTCATTATGGTTTTTCTTATACAGATAATCCTGACCGTCTACGGTAATGATTATCGGCTCGCCAAAGCTTTCCTCCCTGCCGCCTATGAACATTCCCCCGACCGCATTTACAATGCCTCTTTCCTTATAGGTGTCAAAGTTTACGTTCATAACGGTATTTTCACTGATTTTTAACGTATTGGGATCGCTTGATTCAAGCACCGGTATCTCCAATGCGGCAAGGAACAGTTTCTTTGCCATCTCAACCGTAAGCTCATCGGTCATAGCCGCCTGCACAGGCTCCTTTGCAAGCGCAAGCACTGCCTCACGCTTTCCGATCTCAAAATCCGTATAGCCCACGACCGCGATA